>JBIOHA010000220.1:0-4953 GCA_044448625.1 Chitinophagales bacterium
GCGCTATTGTTCCCACTTCATACTTCTTACTTCCCACTTCTTACTTACTTCTTACTTCATACTTCCCACTTCTTACTTCTCGACTACCCTTCAAAAAACTCAAACACCTTCCCTTCCGCATGCATCCGCTGTAATTGCTTCACTATATTTTCTGCCCTTTTCCCATTGAAGTTGATGCGTTCGAGGTTGGAGAAAAGATCGTTTGCCGATTGTTTCTTTTCATCTTCATTGGTTGATTGCAATAATTCATCGAGTATCTCTCTCGATAATTCGGAGAAATTATTTACAAAGTTGAGCGGGTTTAAAATTTCATGCGACATGCGTGAAGCCACTTCTCCGAAGGCTGCATTCTTTTCTGCCTTGACCAGCTCCTGTTGTGTTTCGTATAAAAGTTTGTTGGCCATGATCTGCTTTTTATAATTGCGATACACAAAGAAGAGAAGGACAACTGTGAGAATTGTTGCTCCTAAAATAATATTCTTCACCAGCTTTTGTTTTTGCAACTCTTTTTGATTCACTGCATCCTTTTTTTCCTGTTCCGCTTTGGCAACGGCTTCTTTTTTCTGATAGTCGAATTGCACCTCCATCTCCAGCAGCTTTTTTGAATTGCCGTCATTAAATATGCTGTCATTCATTTTCACATACTGATAAAAATTATAATAGGCATTCTTCCAATTTCCTTTAACACTGTCGAGTACCGACATAGCGGACAAATAATCCAACTGCAGGCTTTTATTGCCAAGTTCGAGCGACATGGGAGGTATCTGTTGAAGCGTAGTGGCGGCTGTTTCAAATTGATTCAATTTCACATAGCAAAGTCCGAGATTGCTATATAATTGTGCGAGAGACTGTTTTGCGGAAACTGCCTTGTAATTTTTTTCTGCAAGCAGGTAAAACTGCAATGCTTCGGCATATTGATGCTGAATAAAATGCAGGTAACCCAAACCCTTACATGCGTTTCCTATTCCTATTTTATCGTTGATCTTTTCGTAGATTTCTTTTGCTTCCTGGAGGTTCCATTCCCCATCATCATATTTTTTTTGAATCATATATCCGTCAGCAATAGCAATATAACACGAACCAGTGTTGATCCAGTCGTTCCCTTTTTGAAAAATAAGAATAGATTGTTTGTTCAACTCAATCAGTTTTTCTATATCTCCCAATTTCCCCATATTTGCTGCAATGTTTGAAAGTGCAACTGCCTTACCATAATCATCCTTTAATTCTTCGCAAATTTTCAACGCCTCGTAATTTTTTTCTGTGGAAGCGATATAATTACCCTGTTGACCATAAACAAATGCCTGCAGAAAGAGCAACTGCGAAAGTTTAGATTTGTTGTTCATTTTTTTCACCTGTTCAGTTGATTGAATAAAATACTCCGTAGCTTTTGCATAATTTCCTTCATCAGCATAATCCTGTCCGATATCTACATTCAAATGGAGTACAAGATCATATTTTTTTTCAGCTTCATAGATCGACCTCGCTTTGAAATGATATTGCCTTGCTTTTTCAAATTCACCAAGCCGCCAGTATAATTTTCCTAAATTTTGAAGCACTGTGGCTTCAAAGAGTTTGTCTTTTAGTTTTGCAGCAAGCGCTAAAGCGCCTTCTTCCAACGCAAGCCCTTGTTCGTAATTAACGTTCATATACTCACCAAGCAAACTGAGATATAGATCCTTCTTTTCAGCATCGCTCTTTGAATTCTGCAGGAGCTGTTTCAGCGAGTCGATCCTGTTATCAGGCATTTGCTGTGCATCAATGCGGGTAACAACCAGGGATATACCAAGAAATAAGATAGTGGGTAATCGTTTCATACGACAGGGTTTTGCGACGAGAATTGAAAATAGTATTTTTTATTGAAAGTGTTCAATAGAAATAACAGAAATAAATAATTGGGTTTCACATTTCGAAATTAAATAAGGAGGAAAAAAATAATGAATATTGAACAAGGAATAATGAGCAGTGAATTTCTCATTCCTTCCTCATTCCTTATTCTGGTTGTAAACCAGCCTCACCCGGCAGGTAAGCTCACAGAAGAAACAGCCATTGAAGCACAGAGGGACACAAAGGGGCACGGAGAAAATTAAAAAAATCGATTTCTTTTTATTAGTTTTAGATTCCTAAATATTAAAATTATGAAAATGCGCACTCCTCATCTGCTTTTATGTTTATTCCTTGCATAAGGTTTACAGGCATCTCATATCATAGGTGGAGAGATAACGGCAACCAAGGTGGCTGCTGAGACCTACGAGATCAAACTTATTCTTTATCGCGATTGCACAAGCATGACAGCTTATGATAACCCTGGTGCTTTTACTGTTTTCAATGCTCAAACCAATGCATTTATTTCAAATTTTATGGTAACGGATCCGGTCATCGAGGAAATTGAAATTGATTCAATCTGTTATGATGTACTTCCGGATATTTGTGTTGAACGGGGAACATATACGATGACGATCAATCTGCCTGATATTCCTGAAGGTTACTTGATAGTTTATCAGCGCTGTTGCAGAAATGCTGATATAATTAATATTGAGGATCCTGAGGATGCGGGTTTTACGGTAACGCAGAAAATACCCGGCACCGATGAAGTAAGCGATAATAATTCACCTGTTTTCAGTTATTATCCACCTATCGTGATCTGTACAGGTGAAGCATTATATATCGATAATTCAGCCGCTGATCCCGATGGCGATTCACTGGGTTATTCATTTTTCATGCCGTTTGACGGTGCCTCTATAGGCGATCCGCAACCCCTGATCGCCAGCACTCCACCTTATGTAAATGTTGTGAACACAGCAGGATTTTCATTCGATTACCCGCTCGATGCTTCACCTCCGTTGGAAATTGATCCGGTAACAGGAATTATTACAGGAACCGCTACTGCATTAGGACGCTATGTTGTTGGAATTGTTGTGAAAGAATACCGCGATGGTGAATTGCTGAGCGAACATTTCCGCGATTTCGAATTTAATGTTCAGGATTGTTCATGTACATTTGTCGCAGATATTGAAGAAAAGATCAGCAGTTGCGGAATCAAACAAGTAACGTTTAATAATTATTCGCTGGGAACATCTTCATATTTATGGGATTTTGGTGACGGAACTACTTCCGGCGAAATTGCACCGACACATATTTATGCAGACTTCGGAACATATTATGTAAAAATGATCGCTGAACCTGGCGACGAATGTGAAGACCCCTCTTATTCCCGGGTGAAAATAATTGAAGTTCCGTTTATTGCGGAAATTTCTTACGATGGTGAATTACTCACTGCTTCAGCGGGAGAAATTTATCAATGGTTTTTGAACGACGTTGAAATTACAGATGCAAACGATCAAACATATATTCCTCTGGAGGATGGTAATTATAAAGTATCGGTAACTTCTGCGGAAGGATGCACAGATATCAGTAATGCATATCTTGTAGACATTACCGGATTATCCAATATCACTGAAAGTAATATCCGGATTTACCCCAATCCTTCCAATGGAGATGTTCACCTGGAATTTGGTGGTGCTTCTGCAACGCTGAAATTATTCAATGCAACGGGAACAATGATCAATGCATGGAATGATGTAAAGGAAAATGTGAATATCCATATTGATGAAGCCGGTGTATATTTTATAAGGATCGAAAGTGAGGGTAAAAATTATTTTGCGAGTGTAGTGATAAATTAATGACCTCGACAGGGTCATTGTTTTTCAACTCTTTAATTTTTTACAACCTTAAATTCCGAACAGGGTGCTTGCCTCATTTAAATTAAACAAATTCGCAAAACCCTGCGATTGTTTTGTTGGATTTTTTATTTGTCACAATTCCCCTTTATTTTACTATAAATTTCCTCGAAATCATTTCGGTTTCATTAAAAGCTGATACTACATAAATTCCTTTAACCAGGTTTGAAATATTTATTTTTTCGTTAATCAAATTTGTAGCAGGATAAATTTCACTACTGAATTCAATCTGACCATCAATTGATGTTATTTGTATTTTAATTTCAGCGTGATTGCCGGGTGCAAAATTCAGTACTATAAAATCGGAAGTAGGATTGGGAAAAACAGTAATTGATTTCTCGTCATTAATATTTTCAATAGCAAATGGTGCCCCATTCCATTTTGATACGCCCCCTTCCGTTGATGATGTAGTAAAACCGCCGGCCCAGCCAATTTCATTGCTTAAAAAATCAAGGCTGCTGTATCCGGCATCTGTGCCTGCTCCGGTTGTATCAATCAACGTCCAGGTAACTCCATCATCAACTGACATGGAGCTAAATCCTTCAAACGGTCCTGATGAAGCACAGCTTACATATATAGAAGTTCCTGTAACTATGTCAAGATCGAGCAGCCCAACAGAACCCGAAGTTATAATTTCAGTCCATGTATCACCACCATTGCTTGTAGAATAAATCCCACCAAATTTTTTATCTGGAAGTTCAGTTACTATCGAGATTCCGTTTTCTGCATCCTTGAAGGCAATTGGGCCCGCGATATTTGCATCGCCATTTAATGCACTTGCACTCCATGTTTGCCCCCTGTTTTCCGAATGATATATTTTATTTAAAAAGGTGCCGAACCAAATATCATCACCTAACACGAAAAAATTATTTACATACCCTGCTTCACCGGGAGTTGGATCTGGAATTTCTGCAGTGTCTATTAATATCCAGTCATCTCCACCGTTCAATGTTCGATATATCTCATAGTTATTATCAACTCCATTAGGGTCGCCCATTACAATGCCTTCATTTGAATCCCAGAAATAAATAAAATTTGGAAATGATAAAGGGCCGTTAAATAATAAACCTGAATCTTGTTCCGCCCAATTGAGTCCGCCATCTGAAGTTGCCAAAATATGCCCGGTTGCATCAGTAAAATCAAATAATAATACCCATGCCGAATCAATTGTTGACGCAGAGCCTGACATCAACCCCATATCAGGATCGGCAGTAAC
>JBIOHA010000221.1:0-4876 GCA_044448625.1 Chitinophagales bacterium
CACCAATATATTTTGATATTACCTGGCTGAGATCGACCTTATACACATCTTTTTGAAATTGTTTTCCAATTAAAGAGGCTGTTAGCGTTTTTCCGGTTCCCGGGGGGCCATAGAAAAATGCCCTGTATCCGGGTTTTATTTTTCTTGAAATATTTTTATCCTCCAATAATTCATTGTTATATTCCAGCCAAATCTTAATGTCGTTGATCTGATCAACTGTTTGTGCATGCAGCACCAAGTCGGCCCATTCCATTTTTGTTGAGATCAGTTTTGCAGGAAATTCGGGCGAGAATTTCGGACGGGATATTTTTCCATATAATAATTTATCCACCCATTCCTTTGACAGTATTATCCTGCCACTCATTTCAGGCTCCCCTTCTTTAACGTTTTCGAGCCAGAGGATATTTTGCTTATAAAAAAAGTGATCTTCTGAAAACATTTCCTGCACTTCAAACTTTTTTTCCAGGTCGCTGCCGGCAAGAATAAATAATGCTGTTTCGCCTGTAGGCACCATGCCGCGATTATTACCTGTTTTCACTCCGCCGAATTCAGGTAGTTCTCCTCCGGCTGGGAAATACTCCTGGATTATGGAATCAAAAAAATTCGGGTTGATATGTGGCATCAGGCTGATCAAAAGGATAACTGATTCTTCATAGGTAAATTCTAAATTGGAAAATGATGCAATAAATGCAGGAAGTCCATTTAATGTGATCTCCCCCGCTTCATCAAAATTTTTTCCGGTATGATCAGAAATTCGCCATTGAACGATCTGTCGCAACATTTTCATTTCCGCCTCAGGGTTATATATTTTCATTTCCATTTTTTATTTTTTAATTAAAAGACCCATTTTTCAAGACACCAATCAGTAGAGGTTATTCCATTCGCTGTTGTGATATATTCTCCTACCTCGTAACCCAACGAAATTATCCAGTTCTTATATGTTCGATTGATTACATTATAGATCTGCACCTTTGCTCCGTATTTCCCGGTTTGCATTGCTAATTTACGTGCGGCGCTTTCAAAATATAAATGCATCATTCTTCCCATTCCCGGATAACGTTCCACATTCAATATCTTTCCAAATCGCACTACCAGCGCACCTGATTCTTCCATCACTTTGATTCCGGCGAATTCAACACCTTCAACAATTATACTACCCGTTGCTTTTGATGCCAGCAGTTCTGTAAATTTCAAAGCAAATTTTTCTTCATAAACAGTCATTGCAGCGGCAGGGTTAATTGCCTTTTTTCCCAAACCTTCAGCAGCCGACAAAGCTTTAAATGTAATTACCCCATAATATAAACTCAAAAGGATGGCAAATTCTTCCATCATTTCGATATTCATATTGAAGTTGGTAATATATTCGTATTCAAGACCTCGCAATGTTGTACATAAAAAAGGTGCAGTTATAGCATTAACAACAGTAGGTACGATGCGGCCACTTTTTTCATCTACTTTGAATTGTACCTGATCACTGCTCTTCAACATTAATTCCTTAAAAGAGAGTTTTGCATTTTCACTTGTCACTGCCGGTCGCTTTCCCGGTTGCCGGAAAAACAGATCGCCTGTAATTCCGGGGTCGGCCTCATAGGTGTACTCATCTCTCAATGTCCTGTAATTAACTGCAACTATCGGTTCCTTCATCCATTCGCTGATCAACCCTAATTTTAAAACCTGCCCATCAATGTACCTGATCTCTGCAAGCTGTGCCTCATAGAAAAATATTTCCTGGATATTATTATCAATGTAATTTTCCATTGCCATAATTTCTTTTGGCGCAAGTGTTGCCAAATATTCATCGGTAATTTTTTTCGGCGCTTCTTTTGTTTTTGGAGAAAAAAACGGTTGAGATGCCGGCTCCGGTTTATCCTTTTTAGTTTTTATTTTGGGTGTTTTTGGCGGCATTGTTTTTATATTTATTCATTTCAACCCCGGGTAAATATGGTCTGATTTGATCTTTTTGCTTAAGCTGAACATCGATATATAAATTTGGGATAATTCAACGCTCAATCAAATACTTTTAATTCAATTTGCCTGCTTGAATAAATTACTTTCGTTGCTTCATCATTATATCCCCACATACCCAAATAATATGTTGCGCCAACCTGGAGGAGGTGCTGAGGCAAAAAATTAATAGTACCATCAGGTTCAACGGAAACTGAGCTGCCTTCACTATAGTTTATCACACCATCATCCTCACCCATTCCGGTGTTCCACATCCAGACCATATCCTGTGGATTTAATATTTCTCTCGGGCTGTCGTCATTTGTGAGGATGGGATTTGTAAATATCCCAACTGTTAGCTCTTTGATAGAAGTAGATGCCCAATGAATTTCAAAATGCTGCGAAAATGTGCTGAAATCATTTTGCGGAACCGGCACATCTGCTGATAATGGTGATGTGAATAAATAATAACTGCTGTCGCCCAAAACTTTAACCGGAACAGGCGTGGTATCTCCGTCAAGGAATTCATCAAAATAAATATAATATGGGATCTCGATAAGGTAGGTGCATGAAAAAATTTGTCCGCCCGTTGAGACCGGATTAACGCAGTCATCAAACTCATCTTTACATGAAACCGCCCCCACTAAAAGTATTAACCAGTATTTTTTCATTCCAACGGAATTATATAATTAAACTGAATATTGAAAAAAGGAACAAGGATGAGCTTTCTTTCAACACCCGTATAGTCACCAAAAGGATTGTACACCGGCGAATCATAAAAATTCATGGTGACCTCTGCCTCAATTATCGCTGCAATCGATTCCGTAAAATTGATAAATGTACCTGCCCCTAATTTAGGCTGAAATAATTTTGCTCTTTCAGAGGGACCAAGGTATAACGCTAATTGCGCTGTGGGGTTAAAAAGAGGTTGTTTCCGGTTATAAGTAAAATAATAATAACGGGCTTCAACACCAAAATAAACTGACCGGAATTCATACCCGGCGTCTGCCGGATCAAAAGTATTATCGGGCAAATTATCTTTATCAATAGGATGACCGATCAATCGCGAATATCCAAGCCCTCCGCCTATAGCAATGTGCGAATTTTTTCCTCCCGCAAAATATAAATATCCGACGTGGTAGCTGATATTTCTCAAACCCGGCAATAAACTAACATTCAGCATTAAAGAATTAGTGCTTCTTTCATATAATGGCCTTTCAGTTAATTTAATTAAGCCTGGTGGTCCTGACCGGGGCGTGAAATAAATAATCGTGTCGACAAGGTCTTCAGCTTCACATTTTAATTGCAATCTCGTGAGCGGATCGATCAAAAAAGTGTCGATCTGGAATTGATAATTTCCAGTTTGGTCGGGCTGTGTATTTAATTCAAGTGAAGCGCTATCGGATAAAGTAATTGAAATTACACCGGTGAAATTGGCGGGTGCAATTACTTTTCCTTTTATGATATCGATCGTATTTTGTTTGTGCAGTGTTGTAATTACCTGGTAACTTCCCTGCTTAGACACCAGTGTAACATAATCTGAATGCACAGCATATTTATTAACATGCGGAACAAAGAAAATGGGCAGCGTTGATATTCCGGACGGTATTTTCTTATTCTCAAACTTAAATGAATAATACCCAAACCTGTCGGTAAAAGCTGTATCGGTTTCTGCATCCGATATTTTTAAAATCACTTCAATGTTTTCCAAAAAATTAAATTCACTGTCTTTTACCAGTCCCTGAATAAAGGTTTCTTTTGGAGAGGATGTAGTTCCTGCCAGCGTAACAGGTGTCATTTTAATATCTAATTCATAGTCAGGATTCCCCGGTGAAACAGTAAGTTCTGCTGTTTTAATAATATAGTCTTTTGCCTGGAGAATAAAATAATATGTTTTTTCTGTTGTGATGTTTCCTAAATCAAAGTTCCATGTATCCGGTTCATTTTTTATCATGACATGATTTTCTTCCAGACCCTCGGCAGATACCGTTACAGGTGCAACTAATTTTCCGGTTGTGGCATTGATAACATTAAAACGCAAAGTTGCCTGTGCCGAAACAATTTGATTTAAAATAAAAAAAATAAAAAGTAAATGCAGCTTCATCATCGTTGTATTTTATTCATGGCGATTGAAACACTTTTGTAGGGGATATTATATTTTTGAGTAATTGGTTGGTAACCTTCCTTTTCAAAAGTAACAGCAACACGTTCCTCTTGTGAATTTATTTTCAGTGAAAAATAACCGCCGCTGTCAGTAACCGTACTATCTCTCCCAACCGAAACAACAACACCTTTAATAGGATGTTCGCGTATATCCCACACCTTCCCCTCTAAAGCTTTGGCAGGTGGATGAAATGTAAGTTTAATTGGAGTTGATTTATTTAATACCGACTCCGTTGAAAATGTGGTGTCATAATCCAATATTCCAAGCTCAAGGTCGATAGGGAAATGAAAGACGAAAGTTAATTCCTTGTCAACTTCTTTATCAACCTGTGATGCATCAACCTTAAAATAACCTGTGGTTTCAGTTGTTTCCCTTGAGCAGTTTGTAATATCAATACCAACTCCAGAAGCCACTTTGCCATTTATAGTTAAAGTCCCGATGATATAATCATGCACAATTGGAGGAGGTGAATCAAAATAATTATAAGCAAAATAGAATACCAAAACAGTAACGGCAATTGGACCACCTGCTTTAACTGCAGTATTCTGAATATTTAATGCTCCAGGAATTACAGATGCAAAACTTCCTGCTGCAAGGGCAGTAAATATACTCACTACAAATATCGCTGCTTTTGTAAGATCCGTGACCGCGATCACTATTACCATAACAATTAAAAGCATTATAAATCCAATGATGAAAGCAACGAGGGTTTGTTTTTTTGATGTCATCTTAATATAGGGTTAATTGTTTCATGAATAACTGCTTACC
>JBIOHA010000222.1:0-4874 GCA_044448625.1 Chitinophagales bacterium
ATCCATAATCCTGCGGAATGTTTTTGGTGATAATGATATTTTTTATCTCACTGATAGCACTTTCAGTAAGTGTAATTGGCGACTCTACTAATACTTCCATAGTTATCGATTTGCTTGCAAAACTAATAAACAGGATGCTTATTCATAAAGTTTCACTTAGCGCATTTTTACTTCGAGATCCTGATCAAAGGAATTATACGGGATAATTCCTTTGTTTTGGTTGGTTTCAGCTTACAAAACCTGTTGTCCTCCAGATCTTGGAACTACTGGGTCCCGGCCTCCTTAAACTCAAACCAGGCCTGATGAATCCGCCGGGATCAAAAAAGTCAAGTCTTTTTTTTATAAATAGCTGATCCCGAAATTCGGGGTTAAAAATATATGAGTTTGTAGATTCGTGCATCAGAAGGTAGCTTCTGACACCGCAGTTGAACTGGGAAAATGACCCCAGAGGGGTCGGATATTTATAACAGAGCGATCCCGCCCCTAACTACGACCCCAGAGGGGTCGAATGTTGATCCCGCAGTCAATGATTTAAAATGATAAAGGAAGCCGGAAACTTTCTTCCCCTTCAGACCTCTGCCTGCCGAAGTATGGTTCAAATCTTTTATTGAGTAAAATATTCTTACCCTCGGAACAGTTATAGAGGTAGTTCCTGACATTACAATGAATATAATTTACCATTTGCCGTTGGTTTAATTATTCTTAATTTTATTTTTGCATCCTTCCTAAAAAATAACAATGGATATAGTATTGCAAGTGATCGGTTACACCATTCCCGCCCTGGTGGTTTTCTTTACAACATATCTTGTAATAAGGGCATTTCTCGACCGGGAACAGAAAATGCGTTTAATGGAGTTCAGGCAGGCACATTTGAGGGAAGCTTTGCCGGTGCGTTTACAAGCCTATGAACGGCTGACCCTTTTTTTGGAACGCATTGCATTAAATAATTTATTGCCCAGGGTGCGTAAAACAGAAATGAATATTGCCGAATTCAGGGTCTCCCTTATCAATAATATAAGAATGGAATATGAACATAACCTGAGCCAACAGGTATATATTTCTGCAGAAGCATGGGCAATGATAAGAGCAAGCAAGGAAGAAACCATTAGTGTGATCAACCGGAATGCAATGGAATTGCTTCCTGAATTACCCGGTATTGAGCTGCATAAAAAGATCATTGGTGAACTTGCCGAAAGTGAAGATGATGCCATAACTACAAAAGTGCTTATCCAGCTAAAAAAAGAAGTGATGTTATTGTATGGCAAGTAAAAGATATTGCCTAAATTAAAGGTTTATTCCCCACCATATTTCTTATAGCTTAATTTCTAAAGTCGAAAATCTAAGTGACCCGCATCGCACCTTTTTACTTTTCCATTAATACCAGGTGTGACAAAGCTTTATCTTCTCGGTACAGAACTGTCAGGTTCAGTTACTTATTGATAATTGTTTTTTTATTCTCCTCTTGCACCTATTATTATGCAGAGGCCGGGTATGAAAATAAGCAATTAAGGGTGGTTGAAAATGGACCTCCGGATTCCACTTTGGCTTCAATTATTTCACCTTATAAAACTGCCCTTGATGGTGAAATGAATTTGATAGTTGGGGAAATAGGGGTAGAGATGCGAAGATCAAAACCAGAATCCACCCTCGGGAATTTTATTTGCGATGTGCTGATGAAAGAGGGGCAATTATCAACAACTCAAACGATAGATTTTGCGGTATATAATTACGGTGGAATTCGCCAGGAATTTATTGATAAAGGACCAATTACAAAAGGTAGGATCTATGAATTACTCCCATTTGAAAATTTTGGGGCCGTAGTAAAAATGGATGGACCAACAACCGAAAAATTAATTCAGAAAATAATTGATGAAGGGGGATGGCCCGTATCGGGAATAAAATTAATGGTAAAAGAAAACAAACCTGTTACAATTATGATCGGTGGAGAGCCATTTGACAGATCAAAAAATTACACTGTTATCATGAATGATTATATGGCAAATGGTGGAGATAATATGAATTTTTTTTCCGATAAGAATTTTGAGATGCTTGGAATTACCATCCGCGATATGGTGCTGAATTATATTTCAAAAGAAAATGCGGAAGGCAGAATGATTTATTCGAAAATAGAAGGCAGAATAACTTATGCAGAGTAGAAGAACCTTTATTAAAAAAGCAGCGGTTGGCGGTACCCTCCTCGGCCTGGGGTCTTTTCCACTGGAAGCGTTTGGTGCCGATAAGGCGGAAAAGCTTGTGGTGCTGCACTCCAACGACGTCCATAGCAGGGTTGACCCCTTCCCCGACAACGATAAGAAGTTTCCAGGGATGGGCGGAATGGCGCAAAAAGGAGCATTGATAAACGCCATACGCAAAGAAGAAGACAATGTATTATTATTGGATGCCGGAGATATTTTTCAGGGAACACCATACTTTAATTTTTACCATGGCGAACTGGAAATGCAATTGATGAGTGAAATGAAATATGATGCGGCAACAATGGGAAATCATGATTTTGATGCAGGCATAGATGGATTTGAAAAACAATTGACAAATGCAAATTTCCCGATCATAGTTTCCAATTATGATTTTACAGATACGGTATTAAATTCAAAAACACTTTTGTATAAAACATTTCAAAAGAAAAATATTAAAGTTGGTGTGTTCGGATTGGGAATTGAATTAACGGGTTTGGTGCCTGACAAATTATTTGGTAACACAGTTTATCAGGATCCTGTAATTAAAGCGAAGGAAATGGTAAATATTTTACGGGGTGATGAGAAGTGTGATTATATCATTTGCTTATCACATTTGGGCTATGAATATAAAGACGAAAAAATTTCTGATATTAAATTAGCAAAACAAACGGAAGGTATTGATCTTATCCTCGGAGGACATACGCATACATTTTTAGAGGCACCCGCAATTTACAAAAATGCTGCCAGTGAAGAGGTGATAATTAATCAGGTTGGATGGGCAGGAGTTTGGCTGGGAAGACTGGATATTTTTTTTGAGAAGAAAAGAGCGAAAAAATGGCATTCTGGGAAACCTGTCATTGTTTCGAAAAAAACAAGTGATTAAAAATTTTTTTTTATATTTATTTTTTCACACCTTCGTTATTCCGCTGTGAATAAAATATTAATACACTATTAATTCTGAGATGAGTAGCAAAGATTTTCATACTGTGTGGGCAAATTGTCTTAAGATCATCAAAGACAATGTAAATCTCCAGAGTTTCAAAACCTGGTTCGAACCGATAGAACCGGTAAAATTAGAAGATGAGGTTTTAACCATCCTCGTTCCCAGTCAGTTTTTCTACGAATGGTTAGAAGAACATTATGTAACTTTATTAAGGAAGACGATAAAGCGGGAATTAGGGAACGGAGCAAGACTTGAATATCGGATCGTTGTAGAAAATAGCTCCGGAAATAATTCGCCGTTTACGATCGACTATCCCAATTATAATGCAGGTAACAATAAAAATCCTGAAGTAGCAGCGCCACTCGTTATGGGAACAAGCATAAAAAACCCGTTTGTAATTCCCGGTTTGAAAAAAGTAAATATCGAATCAGGGTTGAACGCAAATTACAATTTTGATAATTTTATTGAAGGTGATTGTAATCGCCTTTGCAGAAGTGCGGGATATGCGGTTGCTCAAAAACCGGGGGGAACAGCTTTTAATCCATTGGTGATTTATGGCGCTACCGGCTTGGGAAAAAGTCACCTTGCCCAGGCGATCGGAAATGAGGTAAAACAAAATTTCCCCAACAAAACGGTTTTATATACCAATGCCGAAAGGTTTACCAACCAGTTTATTGAATCACTGAAAAATAATTCGGTAAACGACTTCGTACATTTCTATCAGCTTATTGATGTTTTGATCATTGACGATATCCATTTTTTCGCCAACAAGGCAAAAACTCAGGATATTTTCTTCCATATTTTTAATCACCTCCACCAGGAAAGCAAGCAGATCATTTTATCAAGCGATCGCCCTCCAAGAGATCTTGAAGGTGTAGAAGAAAGATTGCTCTCCAGGTTTAAGTGGGGGCTTAGTGCCGATCTCCAAGCTCCTGATTTTGAAACACGTGTAGCCATACTTGAAAAGAAAATGTATGCCGACGGAATCGAACTGCCTAAAGATGTGGTTGAATTTGTAGCATATAATATCACCAATAATGTTCGCGAACTGGAAGGTGCCCTGGTATCATTGCTTGCACAGGCATCATTAAATAAAAAGCAGATCGACCTCGACCTTGCTAAAAAGATCGTTAAGAACTTTGTAAAAAATATGTCACGGGAAGTTTCCATCGACTTCATCCAAAAAGCCGTATGCGATTATTTTGAAGTGCCTGTAGATAAATTAAAAGAAAAGACCCGCAAACGCCAGGTTGTTCAAGCCCGTCAGCTCAGTATGTATCTTTCGAAAAATTTCACAAAACATTCCCTGAAAGCAATAGGTAAACATTTCGGTGGCCGCGATCACTCAACGGTTATCCATAGCTGTCAGGCCATTCAAAATTTGATGGATACCGATTCAAAATTCAAGGAAAGTGTTGACGACCTGCAGAAAAAAATACAGATGAGCATATCATAATTACAAAACCTACCTCACCAAACCTTATTTCTGCCGGCCGATTTTGACCGGCATTTTTTTGGAGTTGAGCAACCGGTTATTAAATTACGTTTGAGTTTTTAATCAAAAATTAATTTATGATCAATTTCCCATAACCGATCTTTATATTATCTACTTCGGCAGAATAAATATAAAGGCCTGCTGTTAATCCGGTAGTATTGAATCTACAATGATCACCCCTAAAGAAAATCTTGCGGATCAATTTTCCCTGCAGATCATAAATATTGATTTGGGAATTACC
>JBIOHA010000223.1:0-4870 GCA_044448625.1 Chitinophagales bacterium
CTCTTAGGGTCAGGGTAGAGGATTTTGATTTTGGGGCCAAACTAATATATTTTAGCGCAGGTTTTCTTCTGCAAGAATAATCTTCCGAACAGTTGTGGTGGACTCACCTGCCGCAACCCGGAGTGTTATATTCCATTTCGGACGGTGTGGAAACCGATCGATAAGATCAATACGAAGAACAAAAGCACAAAAGGCCATTTGCATTCTTCAAAAACTTTATCCAATTTTATCAAACTTTCCATGGTGGCCCACACGCCTATTTCACCTAAAATCATTTGTATGAATCGCTCTACTCTTTTTGCTGCTATTACTGCAATTATTATTTGTTTGTCGTTTTCAAACATGTCTGGCCAGGTGGCAGATATGAAACCCGTTGCAAAAAATATTGCTGACCAGAAAAACGCAAAAGTAAATTTTACAAAAACCCAGGCGTTATATCGAAGTGATGTTATTCCATTTAAAAAAACGACTGATGCATTTGCAAAAAATATCACCTATGCCAAACTCGATGAAGTTGAAGTAAATAATTTGCGGTATACAAATAATGCAGCACTTGAATTTACCATTCCATATAAAAACAATTCTTTCATTACACTGGAATTAGTTCAGGTAAATATTTTTGCTGATGGATTTGCGGTTAAGACAAGCGAAAGCAATGGCCAACCGGTTGATTATACCCCGGGCATTTATTACCATGGCATTGTAAAAGATGATCCTAATTCGATAGCAGCTATTTCTATTTTCGAAAATGAAGTAATGGGAGTCATTTCTACTTCAGCAGAAGGAAATATTAATATCGGCCATTATGCAAAAGGCTTAAATAATGATTATTTGATTTATTCCGACCGCGATATATTGGTTACGCCCACAAATGCGGGATGTGCAACAATTGATGATGAAAGTTATTTAAATGAATTTCATGATATCATGGATAATGAAGGCGGATCAAGAATTACCGGTTGCCCGAAAATTTATTTTGAATCAGATTATCAACTCTATCAAAATAAAGGGTCAGTTACAAATACAACAAATTATATCACCGGCATTTATAATAATTCAGCAATAATTTATACCAACGAAACTGTTCCAACCCAGATATCAGAAATATTTGTCTGGACAACAAGTGATGGATATTCATCGGCATCATCATACAGCGCTTTAAGTTCGTTCTCTTCCTACCGCACAACATTTAATGGAAATATTGCCCACCTCGTGGCACTTGATCCGGGTGGGCTCGGCGGAGTTGCGGCAACAATAAACGGGTTGTGCAATTCAAATAAATATTGCTACAGCGACATTGAATCATCGTATTCAGATTTTCCAACTTATAGCTGGACAGTAATGGTGGTAACACATGAAATGGGACATTTATTTGGAAGCTATCATACACAAAATTGCAGTGCATGGGTAGGTGGAGCAATAGATAATTGTTATACCACAGAAGGTGGATGTTCGCCCGGCCCACCACCGGTTGACGGTGGAACCATCATGAGTTATTGCCATTTAACAGCTTATGGAATTAATTTTAATAATGGTTTCGGCCCCCAGCCGGGAGATGCGATCAGAAATACAATTAGCGCTGCAGGTTGCGTAACATCATGCGGCGGCGCACCAACATATTGTGTTTCGCAGGGAAATTCTACTGCTGATGAATGGATTCAAACAATATCAGTTGCGGGCACAACAAATAATTCCGGCAACAATGCAGGTTATTTTAATTATACGGGAACAACAATTAATTTAACTTCAGGTGGATCAGCATCATTCACATTAACTCCCGGTTATACAGGAACAACTTATCCGGAATATTTTTCTATTTGGATAGATTATAATAAAGATCTTGATTTTACTGATGCAGGTGAAAATGTATATAATTCTGCTGCAGTTACCGCAGCAGTTAGTGGAAGTTTTACCGTTGCATCAGGAATGACAGGAACTACACGTATGCGCATTTCGATGAAATATAATGCAACAGCAACATCATGTGAGGTTTTTGATTACGGTGAAGTAGAAGATTATACAGCATCATTTACTGCAGCTGCCGGTTATTGCACAAGTTCGGGTACGTTTGCCAGTTCCAGGTGGATCGATTATGTTCATCTCGGATCAATTACACGCACATCTTCCAGCGACGGTGGATATTATAATGCAACCGCATTATCAACCAACGTGGTAAAAGGATCGAGCTATTCAATTTCTTATAGTGCAGGATTTTCTGGAACTGTTTACCAGATGTACTGGAAAGCATGGATCGATTATAATCTCGATGGAGATTTTACTGATGCCGGTGAACCCATATTTCAGAAAAAGGCCAACACATCAGGAACATTGACAAAAAATTTCACCATTCCCGCTACTGCTGCAACCGGCTTAACAAGAATGCGGATAAGCTCCAAGTACGGAGGTTTTGCCACCAGTTGCGAAAATTTCAGTTATGGAGAAGTGGAAGATTATTCAATAAATATATTACCTGCTTTGCCATCGGGAACAATAAATCCTTTTGCATTGAATATTTATCCGAACCCATCCAACGGCATTTTTAATCTGGAGTATTACAATGCCTACAACGGTGGAATCATGATGGAAATATTTGACATTACCGGCAATAAAATTCGAACTGAAAAAATAGATGGTGATAATGGATTGATAATCGTTGATATTACCTCCATGGCCACCGGCATTTATTTTGTTAGAACCACTACGGCTGATGGTGTTTCATTTATAGAAGAAGTAGTGAAGAAATAAAAAAGGCATAACCGGGTATAAAATAATTCCTATCTGGTTTTCAGAACAATACTCAATTTATTTTTTAATACCCACGGTTCGATCGCCGTGGGTTTTTTTCATTCCTCACGTCATTTATGATAACTACCCGCCACAGGCAGGCTTTACCCTATACCCGCCTCCGGAAGGAAAATTGCTGAGCGCATCGTTAAAAGTTCAATGCAATTTTCATTTCCAATTATTACCGTTAATTTCACTTGATCAAAGCGCATTAATTTATGCATATCATTATCATCGGAAATGGAATTACCGGCATAACGGCGGCCCGAACAATTCGAAAACACAGCGATCATGAGATCACTGTAATATCCGGAGAAACAGATTATTTTTTCAGCCGCACGGCCCTGATGTACGTGTACATGGGCCATATGAAATTTGAGGACATCAAACCTTATGAAAATTGGTTCTGGGAAAAAAACCGCATTCAATTGAAAAGAGCCTGGGTAAAAAAAATTGATGCGATAAATAAACAGTTATTAATGGATGATGATCAAATACTGCGTTTCGATAAATTATTAATTGCTACAGGAGCCAAACCATCTAAATTCGACTGGCATGGGCAGCACCTCAAAGGAGTTCAGGGATTATATTCCTACCAGGATCTTCTCGAACTGGAAGAAAACACAAAAAGTGGGATCGAGCGTGCAGTTATTGTTGGCGGAGGATTAATTGGAATTGAAATGGCGGAAATGCTGCATTCACGAAATTACCCTGTAACACTTCTGGTGCGTGAAAAAAATTACTGGAATAATATTTTACCAGAACAGGAATCAACAATGATTTCGCGGCACATTCTCGAACATGGATTCGACCTCAAATTAAATACAACACTGAAAGAAATCAGGGGCGACGAAAATGGCAGGGTAAAAAGTATTGTCACCAACCACCATGAAGAAATAAAATGCCAGGTGGTGGGATTAACTGCCGGTGTTTCTCCTAACATCGAATTTATTAAAAACTCTGATATCCATTGCGACCGGGGTGTAATGATCAATTCGCATATGGAAACAAATATCGATGATGTTTATGCTGCAGGAGATTGTGCTCAATTGCATCATCCCGCACACGACAGGAAAGCAGTGGAGCAGGTTTGGTATACCGGAAAATTACAAGGCGAATCCGCCGCATTTAATATGTTGGGGCATAAACAAAAATATGAGCCGGGATTTTGGTTCAACAGCGCAAAATTTCTCGATATCGAATATCAAACTTATGGCAACGTATTAAATAAACTGAAAGAAAGCGAAGAAGAATTTTATTGGGAACATGCAGATCATAAAAAAGCGATCCATATTGTTTATTCCGCTGTTGATCATTTATTTATTGGAATAAATATTTTTGGAATTCGAATGAGACATGAATTGTTTAACAGGTGGCTGATGGAAAAAAGATCTGTGGAATATGTTTTAACAAATTTGAAAGCGGCGAATTTCGATCCTGAGTTTTATAAAAAATATGAGGATGAAATTATTTCTGCCTGGAACGGCCAACATCCCCAAAACATTGAATTAATAAAAGACAAAAAGAAATTGAAGAAAACAATATTCAATTATTAAAATAATAACAATGAGCCAGACAAATCCATCCATGTCGTTGTCGAATCCGCATCCTGCAAATTTCAATGCGATTCAGAAAGCCGGACTGGCAATTACAGCATTAGGCGTTTTGGCAATATTAATTGCTTGGGCCGGTGGCGGAAATTATTTTCCATTGTTGTTTTTAATAGTTACACTTATTTGTTTAATTGGGGGTGGAATAATTTACGCTTATGGAACTTACAACCATGTTCCCGAAGGTGTAAAAAATAACAGGACGATGTTTACCTCTATGTCGTCGAGGGGAGCGCTTGCATGGATAGCCGGAATTGTACTTACGGGATTTTATATCTGTTTATACTGGAAAGATTATTGGAAAAAATTATTAGGTGTAGATCTGCTTGGAGGTTTGGTCAGCATGTTTGATCCATTAAGTCGTTTTATCAGGCATACCCCAGCCGACCAATGGTTTGTTTACGGAACATTTTATACGATTGCAGTAGTGGTAATGGGAATTAAATTCATTTACAAATACCGCCATAATAATTACC
>JBIOHA010000224.1:0-4736 GCA_044448625.1 Chitinophagales bacterium
GTTTACAATATCGGTATTCTCAAATTCAACTACGATGAAGTGAAAAAGAGAGCCCTCAATCTTGGTCTCGATCTTCAGGGTGGAATGAGCGTGGTGCTTGAAGTATCAAAATATGATCTACTCAAGCAATTATGTTCAGATCCAAAAAATGAAAAGTTTGTAGCGGCACTTGAGAAAGCACATGCAGAAGACAGCAAGGGTAACGGTGATATCATCGACATATTTGCCAACGACTACCTCGAAGCCAACCCAGGAGCCCAGCTTGTTTCACTATTTGCAAATTCATCCAATGTTGATGATCTGCCGAGAAACTCATCCAACAGCGATGTAATTGCCTGGCTAAAAAAATCTGCAGATGAAGGGGTTGAATCAACATATACTAAATTAAAAGAGCGTATCGACAGGTTTGGTGTATCGTCGCCGATCGTTACGTTGCAGAAAAGTACCGGGCGCATTATGGTGGAACTACCAGGTGTAGACAATCCAAAGCGTGCAAGAGAACTCCTGCAATCAACAGCTAACCTTGAATTCTGGGAGGTATGGACGCTGAACGATCCTGAAATAAGCGGTGGAATCAACCAGGCCAATAATATATTGATTGCACTAGAGGAGAATGAAGATACGACCGCTATCAATACATTTTCTGTTGATACAAATTATACTGCCGAAACCAAGATCGATACACCTGCAATTGATACTGCTAACCCTCTGGCAGGATTGGAAGATACAATGGCTGAAGCGGATACAGCTTCAATAGAAGATGAAAATGCCGGTCCTATCGCAAATACATTAATGCAATCAAGCGATCCGGCAGCAATAGGAACAGTTGCTGAAGCCGACACACTTGAATTGATGAGATATTTCAGGATGGATGAAGTGCAGGCACAATTTCCATCAAATATCAAATTCATGCTCGGTGCAAAACCGATTGAAGGCACAAAGAATTACGACCTCTATGCCATAAAATCACAGCAGGATACCGATGAACCTCCACTCGATGGATCTGCAATAAAAAGCGCTTCACCTGACCGAGACCAGATGAGTGGAAGAGTTCAGATCGCTATGAACATGAAACCTGATGGTGCAAGAGATTGGGCCATCATAACAAAAGCAAATATTGGAAAATTCATCGCCATCACGCTTGATAATAAAGTGTATTCTGCACCTAGAGTGAACGATGAAATTACAGGCGGACGGTCGCAGATTTCCGGAAACTTTACGCAGGAAGAAGCAATTGACCTTTCAAACATTCTTGAAGTAGGAAAATTACCTGTTCCTTCTAAAATTGTTCAGGAAGATATTGTTGGTCCTTCATTAGGAGCAGAATCTATCCGCGATGGCGTTATTTCCATGGTTGTTGGATTATTGCTTGTAATTATTTTCATGGCATTCTATTATGCAAGAGCAGGAGTTATTGCCGATCTCGCATTATTCGCCAATATATTTTTCATTTTTGGTGTGTTGGCATCAATAGGTGCAACATTAACACTACCCGGAATTGCAGGTTTGGTTTTAACCATGGGTATGGCCGTTGATGCGAACGTTATCATTTATGAACGTGTACGTGAAGAATTAGCGAAAGGAAAAAGTATGGTCAAGGCTATTGCCGACGGATATTCAAATTCCTATTCCGCAATTATTGATAGTCACGTTACCACATTTATTATTGGTATCATCCTCAATGAATTTGGTTCAGGTCCTATCAAAGGATTTGCAATCGTGCTGATGATCGGTATTGTATTCTCTTTATTCACTGCAATATTTATCAGCCGCCTCATTCTCGACTGGATGGCAAAAACAAATAAAAAAATTACCTACTTCACAAGTTTAACCCAGGGCGCCTTCAAGCATATCAATATTAAATTCATGCAGAACAGGCGTTATGGATATATGTTTTCTGGAATAATTACAGTGATCAGTATAATTGTGATCATGGTCTCCGGATTTAATTACGGAGTTGAATTCAAGGGTGGGCGATCCTACACCGTCAAGTTTGAAAAAGCGATAGACGCCGAAACGGTGCGCAATCAATTATCAGAAAAATTTGATCCCGCAGTACAGGTAAAAACTTTCAGCAGTGCAGAAAAATTAAAGATCACCACAACATATATGATCGGAAGTTCTGATCCTGCATCAGATAGTATTGCAACACATGCATTGTTTGATAATATTAAATCATTCTATTCTGATGGTGTGGATTATAAATTCTGGGATGCGAATTATAAAGAAAGTCAGATGAAGGTTGAACCTACCATGGCAGAAGATATTAAAACACATGCCGTGTGGGCAATCGGAATTGCATTGCTTTGTACCTTCCTCTATATCCTAATTCGTTTCCGACGCTGGCAATTTGGTGCGGGTGCCGTTATTTCACTTATTCACGATGCATTTATGACGCTGGCGATGTTCGCATTGCTGAAAAATGTAATGCCATTCACGCTGCAGATCGACGAAACATTCATTGCTGCCATCCTCACTATCATAGGTTATTCAATTATGGATACCGTGGTTGTTTACGACAGGATCAGGGAATATTTACGAGAATCAAAATCGGGAACGCTGGTGGAAGTATTTAATCTCGCAATTAATCAGACCTTAAGTCGAACTGTTATTACATCAGGTGTAACTATTCTATCGGTGCTGGCAATTCTTTTCTTTGGAACAGATAATATCCAGGGTTTTGCATTTGCAATGGTAATTGGTATCGCATTCGGAACTTATTCATCGGTATTTATTGCATCAGCAATAGCAGTTGATCTTTATAAAAAAGAACATCATCATAAAAGTGCTGAAGATGTGATGAAATAATTAATAAAAATATTTTTCAGAAAAAGCTGTTCAAATTAATTGGGCAGCTTTTTTTAAATACAGGAACGCGGATGACGCTGATTGAGCGGATTTAAAAGGATTTTTTTATTAAATTTATTATTTAAAAAATACTGATAACAAATAAATTCCTCCGTGCTCTCTATGACCGCGGTTTGATAAAAAACATATAATGACCCCAAAGGGGTCAGATATTTATAACAAAACTACCCACCCAAAAGACATGGCCCCGGAGGGGCCCGGAAATTTGATTTCTTCTTTTTTTTTGACCATCCAAGTCCGGCGACCTGGAATGTCCAAACTCAATTAAAACCCCCATCTTTACGTTATACAATTTCTTATGATGAAATTCATAATTACTATCCTTCTGTACACTACAGCAATAGGAAGTTATTCCCAGCCTGTTACCGAAGCCACCGCTTCAAAAAAAGCAGTAAAATATCTGAATGACGGCGTGCAGCGAGCCATGGCAAACTATTTCGACAAGGCGATAGAAAGTTTCACCGCAGCTACCGTTGAAGAGCCCAATTTCGTCACTGCATGGCTTTATCTCGGCGACACCTATCGCAACATGAAAAATGATTCGATGGCTGCTGAATCTTATCAAAAAGCTGTTGACCTTAACCCGGATGGTGATATTTGGGTATATAGCAAATTGGCTGAAGCGGAAGGAAACATGGGTGCGTATGAAGATGCATTGGATCATATAGAAATATTTCTCGACAACCCTGCTGTAAAGGGCGATCCAAAAACAAAAGCCTTAAGAATGAAAGTGAATTTCGAATTCGGAAAAGAAGCGATCAATAATCCTGTTGATTTTGATCCGATAAATATGGGAGAAAATATCAATTCAGAATATCCGGAATATTTTCCTTCGCTTTCGGTTGATGGCAGCACAATGGTAATGACCAGGCGTATACCCGATATGATCACTGTCGGCCCTGGTGACCTAAGAAAAATAGACCAGGAAGACTTTTATATTTCTCACTTTGAAAATGGCGAATGGACACCTGCAGAGAATATGGGCGAACCCATTAATGATAAATTAAATCAAGGTGCACAAAGTATTTCTGCCGACGGCCGATTTCTTTTTTATACTTCCTGCGACGATATTGAAAACGGATATGGCAGTTGCGATCTTTATTATTCTTATAAAGTTGGCGACCAATGGACAAATCCGGAAAACTGCGGCAATATCATCAATACTTCCGATTGGGAATCACAACCATCAATTTCTGCTGACGGTAGATACCTGTTCTTCAGCAGTGCTCGTCCGGGATCTCTCGGTAGCTACGACCTATGGATGGCAACTATGGGGGAGGATGGTTATTGGGAGGAGGCACAAAATCTCGGGCCCGACATCAATACACCCTATTCAGAGCAATGCCCGTTCATCCATCCCGATGGGACCACATTATATTTTTCGAGCGAAGGACATCCGGGAATGGGCACTGCCGATCTCTTCTATTCTAAAAAAGATATTAATGGCAACTGGACCGCTCCGGTTAATCTCGGGTATCCTATCAATACAAAAAACAGGGAGATCAGCCTGTCGGTTTCAGCAAATGGAACCACGGCCTACTTCTCCAGCGACCGTGGGAAGCCACTTGGTGAACTGGATATTTATTCATTTGAATTACCACCGAATGTGCAGGCTGACCCGGTAACCTATGTAAAAGCGATCGTTACTGATGGAAAAACAGGTCTCCCATTAAAGGCTAATGTTCAGTTAGTGGATATTGAAACCGGTGAAATGATAGCAACCTCCACTTCCGATTCAAAAAATGGGGAGTTTTTAATTGTGCTGCCGATTGGAAAAGATTATAGCCTCTATGTTCAAAAGGATGGCTACTTATTTCATTCTGAAAATTTTAGTTTGATAACTGCCCTACCCGACAAACCATTTACAA
>JBIOHA010000225.1:0-4713 GCA_044448625.1 Chitinophagales bacterium
ATTTTGAATTATACTAAATAACCGAAGGAATATCTGTGTCCTGTTTTAATTTTTGGCGGAGTACCCTGTTTACATCAATGCTGTTATTGATCTCAAATCCTACCAACAGGACAAGCGCATTTAAATTTATCCATATCATTAAAACAATTAATGTTCCAATAGAACCATACACTTCATTGTAGCTGAGAAAGTTGTTTGCGAGGTAACCAAAGCCAATGGATGTAAAAATTGAGACCAATGTTGCGAATGTCGCCCCAGGTGTGATAAATCGCCATCGATCTTTGACAGAGGGCCCATAATAATAAATAAGTGAAATACCGAGAAAAAATAAAAAGGCAATACTCAGATATTGAAATACTGTAAGAAATAGTCTTCCTGTAGCATCTTTCCAATTGATAAGTTCACCGATCCAGCTTACAAAATTATCGCCGGTGATAATTAAAATCAGTGAGATGAGAAATAAAAGGAAAAGGTAAAAAGTAAGCCGAATGGATGCCAGCCTTCTGCGCCAGAATCCTCTTCTTGAATAAATGGGATGATCTTTATTAAATGTGAGCATGAGCATGCGCACACCGTTTGTTGAAAAATAAAATGCAAAAATAAATCCGAGAGATAATAAACCACCGCGTTTAATGCTTGTAATGCCTGTAATGGTAGATTCCAGAAATAAATATCCGCTGGTGGGCAGCACTCCCTCAAAGAACCGGTGAATGATCACATCCAAACCTTTGATCGGGATATAGGGAATTAGCGTGAAGAGAAATATGATGGAAGGAAATATCGCCAGTAAAAAATTAAATGAAATTGCTGCGGCCCGAACGGGTAGCTGATCTCGTTTGATCTCTTCCCTGAAAAAAGTAACCACATCGTATACTGGAATGTTATCAAATCCCGGTATACTGGTATGCTTTGTTTTTTCTACAAAAGTGGTGTACTTAGCAGAAAGAGTTCTTCTCATTTTTCCGGGTATAAACCTCATTCCATCTGGATTGGCAGCAAATATAAAATATTATATGGATCTCAATTTCTGGTTGATGAGTATAACCTGTTCATCATCGGGAATATGAGCATTAAGATAATCAACTACAGCTTTGGCGTTGGTTTTTTGTCTTGTGTTAATATATAAATGAGCGAGTTCAATTCTTGAAAGATAATAATCGGGATCGAGCGCAATACTTCGCAATAAACTTTGTTCTGCTTCGTCCAATTTTCCTGTGTTCATTTGAATTACACCAAGATTATTCCAGGCTTTATGATATTCCGGATTTTCTTTGGTTATAAAAAGAAATACCTTTTCCGCCTCCGCAACTTTTCCTGAAAGCACAAGGGCCGTTCCCAATTTAAAATTATAATCGAGATTGTATGGTTCCAGCTTAACAGCCTTTTCAAAATAAATTGCTGCTTTATCATAATTCTGAGTTGATAAATAAGATTCACCGATGCGGTATGCTGCCCATACATCAATATTTTTTTCAGTTGTGAATTTAGCAGTGGTTTGAATAATATTATTAAAATCCTGTTTCAGATAATAATAATGAATTAATGCTTTTCTAAAAATATCATCCTTATTACTCACTTTATTTAAATAGAAAATCGCACTGTCGAGTAAAATTGCATCATTGTTAAATGATTCATAATAATGCAAATAGCCCTTTGCCATAGTTAATGCATCTGGATGTTTTGTGGTAATACATTTTAACCCCCGGAAAGTACCCGCACCAACCCCCTTAATTTCAGTTTGTGGTATCTGTATCTTATGATCTGAAATTGAAACGTGGGGAATATCAATAGATCCTGACTTGGGAATATGGCAACCGCTGCAATTATTATTGTTTACCATCCGCGCATTTTCGTCGGCAGTGCAAAAATCATGATCAGGGGTGTGACATTGCATACATGGCTGATTAAATTTCGCAACCGGCGTTTCCTTTACCGACAGATGCGGATCGTGGCAGGTGATGCAGGATAATTTTTTTGATTCAATAAAACATTTCGATTGCATAAGCCTGTCGGCCTGCGATGCCATTAAGAATTTGTCATTCTTTCCGTCGAATGCCGGGAGAAAAATATTCCAGTGATCAGATATTTTATCGCCCGGTTTAAAATCAAAAAAAGTAGCGCCTTCATTCAATACATTCACGCCCTGCAAATGACAACGCATACATAATTCATTTTGGAGATCAACTGACAATTTTTTTGGATTAACAATGGAGTAGTCGATATCTTTCGCTGTATCCACCAAAATATTATTGCTCACCCTTGCAACATGCAAACTTCCGGGACCGTGACATCTTTCACAATCAATACCAACTGGTACCGACTCATATTTATTTACCGAACCTGCAACCAGCTCCGGCAAACCATTATGACAATTCATACATTCTGTTTCAATCACCCTTGAAAATCGTGAATTAAATCCGCTTTCCATTCCGGGTGCTAGGTCCCAATGTTTTTTTTGGGTATAAAAAGTGATCGGAGCCTGGTAGATATATCCATTCACATTAATAAGATGCGAATTGGTATGCTGTCCGCTTCCAATGATATAGGCAATCGATTCGATGCGCTTATGTACCGTATCATTTTTTTCAATCCTAAACTCCAGGATCTTTAATGAATCGTTTTCCCAGAATGGTTTATAATAAAAATTATTTATGGAATCAAAAACAATTGCATGCGCATCATAAATGCCTGCACTTTTTTCACGGGTGGCATGATCAAAACTTTTGCCCATTCCCGTATGGATAAAAGTAGAATGCTTATCAATATGACATAAACGGCAGGTTTCCATTCCCACATACTGAACTGTATCGTTTTGATTCAAATAAGGCGATTCATCAATTTTATTCCTGCTTTTTTTTGTGCAGAAAGTAAGCAGCAGAAAAAATATTGCCAACACTGAAAGTAGGAACCCCGTTCTCATCAACAACGTAAATTTAAATTATTACATGAACATCATGCTGGTTAGTATCTACATTAAAAACCTGGAGCTTAATTCAGGATTTGGAATCATACAGCTTTCTGTTCTTCCAAACCAGCTATAGCGCTTTTTAGCAATAAGGCCATATACTGCATTCCTGATAAATGGGGGCAAGATCCAACCCGCACCCAATAATGGAAAAGGAAATTTTAGCCGGGCAGCAATCCTTAATGCGGCGCCTGACTTTTCATGAAACTGCTTCCCATTGAAAAAAATAATTGAATCCGATCTTATCTTATAATTATGTTCCTGAAAAAATTCTGCGGCAAAATCCGATTGAAGAGAAGAGAAAAAGAAAATGTTTTTTTTATCGTTTTTCAAAATTACCTGAACACTCCTGTTGCATAAATTACATACTCCGTCAAAAAAAATAATAGGCGACTCCCCCATGCTCATTTTCCGGGGAATTTTTCCTGCCATTCCAGCATACCCCCCAATAGGTTTTTTACATTTGTAAATCCCGATTGAAGCAAAAATGCCTTGGCGTTATTGCTCCGTGAACCACTCCTGCAATGCACAATTATCTCCCGGTTCTTATCATCATCAAAATCGTATATCTTCATTGGCAGTGTTCCAAGCGGAATATTTAATGCCCCGATATTATATTCAGCGTATTCATGCGGCTCACGTACATCAATTATCATTAACGCTTCACCCGCATCCATCCGGGCCTTCAATTCTTCTACTGTAATATCTTTATTCATTTTCTGTTTAATTGTTTATAAAATTTTTCGGATTTAATATTTTACAAATTTTGAAAAATAATTAACCCCGGTTTTCAGATCATTCATTTTTAAAATAAAAAACCCGGAAGGAAGATCGGCAATACTTAATTGTTTTTCAAAAGAATTAATATCGCTCACCACCTGCCCCGACTGATTAAATATTTTATAATTTATCTCATTCAAATTATTAATATCAATATTGATGATGTTATTTGCCGGATTGGGATACACGTTCACTTCCTGCGCCCCAATTTCAATTTCATCCACAGGGCCGAATATCGAATAATTACCACCAACCTGCGGACGTATCATAATTGCGCCGGGCAATGATGACTTCAGCCACGCTCCACCAACATTATAAAAAACATTATCATGTGCATCATTGTTGGCATCAAACCCAACGTTTAAAAAGTCGTCCTGACTTTGCAGCCAGCCTACATAAAAATATCCGTCCACAACAACAGGTGTCGGGTTTCCCAAAAAGTCGACCAGCTCGTAAACATAAAATCCGTTGATGCTGTCAATATATTTCGGCGTTAGAAAATCATTTTGAAAAACAATGTTTTCTCCGGCCGATAATAATGTTGTATCAATATTATCCCAAACCAGCAATGAAAAAAATAAATTTCCTGAATTACCCTGATCGTATGCCCAGTGAATATAAATTTCCTTTAAAGTATCCGGCTCGTTGGCATAAAAACGCAATGCTAATTTTGAACCTGTGCCTTCAAGCGAATATGCTCGTTCTGCTGTTCCATCATCATAAGCAAAATAATTATAAAATTCCTGCTCGTAATGCAAAGTGTCATTTCTATGATTAATGTCACCTGCAGGATTTAAAATATATCCAAAGTTCACCACCATGCTGTCGTTGTCAAATCCGGGTGTGGTAGCAGGGATAATAAAAGTAGGGAACGGATCCAATTGAGTAGTGAAGGGATTTAAATTTACCGACACAGGTGTGGTTAACAGCTCAATGACATCCCCTGTATATTTTTCAGTGGCTTCATA
>JBIOHA010000226.1:0-4706 GCA_044448625.1 Chitinophagales bacterium
GAATTATTTCTTGTATTGATTATTAACGCGTTCACATTATTTTACGTGGATGAAAATGAATTGAATCCGGAACCGGCGGTAAAAATTTATGGAATGGATACTCCTGAATTCCTGACAGGAAAAAATGATTATTACAGCGATACTAATTTTATTGAAATTCCTGCCTCGTTGGCTTACAGAACCAAAATGTTTTTATTAAAAGATACTTATTCGGCATTTTCCAAAATGAATACCGCAGCAAAAAAAGATGGTATCAGTCTGAAAATTATTTCTGCAGCACGCACTTTTGAGGAGCAAAAATGGATCTGGGAAGATAAATGGATCAAGTACAAGCAATCCCAGCCCGGTGAAACGCAGCGTGCCGAATATATCATGCATTACAGTGCAATGCCGGGAACAAGTCGCCACCACTGGGGCACTGAGATCGATCTCAACTCCACTTCTGAAAATTATTTTAAATCGGGCACAGGGAAAAAAGTGTACGACTGGCTCGTAAAGAATGCAGGAACCTATGGTTTTTGTCAGACGTATGATGAAAAAGGCGCCGGAAGGTCGGTTGGATATAATGAGGAAAAATGGCATTGGTCGTACTATCCACTGTCGAACAAGTTGCTCAAAAAGTATAAAGAAAAGGTGAAATACGCTGATATAAAGGGCTTCTCAGGGGATGGCGCCGCTGAAGATCTTGATGTGATCAACAATTATGTGCTTTCAATAAGCAACGATTGCGAGTAATTCTGCCATGATTTCCGTATGATATATTTTTGTATCTTTGGCTTAGAGTTCTGTAATTTGTTCATAGCTGATGTCTATTTTTAGCTCGCCGGTTTTTGGACTATTTAAGCGAAACTCGTTATCTTTATTATTCATAAATTATAAAAAAAATGAACATTTACGTTTCAGGCTTGAGTTTCAAACTCAACGACGCCGATTTAAGGCAATTATTTGAAGCATACGGTGAGGTATCTTCAGCAAAAATTATTATGGACAAATTTACAGGCCGCAGCCGTGGCTTTGGGTTTGTTGAAATGGGCGATGATGACGGCCAAAAAGCAATTGACGCATTAAACGAAACCGAAGTTGACGGTAAAGTTATTGGTGTTTCTGTTGCAAGACCTCGTGAAGAAAGACCGCGAAACAACTTTAATCGCGGCGGCGGTGGAGGCGGCGGCGGATTCAATAAGAACCGAAATAGCGATCGCGATGGTGGTGGCTACGGAAAGAAAAATTTTAACCGTTGGTAAAAAATAATTTTTGAAGAAAAAAATCCGGTTCCATAACCGGATTTTTTATTTCTGCCAACCGCTGCATCGATAAAACAGTACTTACAATATAGTTGATCAAAATTTTATTAATCTTGTTTTCTGCAACCTGAAAATAAATGAGAAATTCAATTGCCTGTTGCTTCCTCACCATTTTTGCCTGCTCCTGTTCATTTGCACAAACTTTTAATTCAATAGTAAATGCAGATATTCCGGATGATGGAACCGATATTTCATTTACCATGGATATCGCAGGGTTACCTTCAACAATTGATACCGACTTCGGCCTCGAAACTGTTTGTGTAAATATGGATCATACCTGGGATTCTGATCTGGAAGTGAAACTCATCGCTCCCGATGGTACCACATTTCTTTTATTTACCGGCATTGGAGGCGATGGCGATAATTTTAATTTCACCTGCCTCAATAAATCTGCAGCCACAAATATTGCTGCAGGTTCAGCTCCGTTTACCGGAGAATTTATTCCAATGGGTGATATGGGTTTGATAAACAATGGTCAGGATCCGAATGGAACATGGACATTGCATGTGTACGACACTTATGCATTTGCCGATGTGGGATATATGTATACATGGACGCTAACTTTTGGTGATGAACCTGCTCTGCCTTTTGTTTTTGAATCAACCAATTTGCCAATAATTAAAATTGATACTTATGGCGATCCAATTTATGATGAGCCGAAAACAGCAGGTGAAATATTTATTATCGATAATGGTGTAGGATTATTAAATCATCCTGATGATACTGCTTATGCTTATCATGGAAAAATACTCACCGAATTGCAGGGCTTTACAGGTCCCTGGTATCCGAAAAAAAATTATGATTTTGATCTTGTAAACGATTCGGGTATTGAGATCGATACTGTTTTACTAGGCTTACCTGCTGAAAATGATTTTATTCTAAAAGCGGAATACCTGGATTATAGCCTGATGAAGAATGCACTCAGCTATGAAATGAGTCGCCGCATGGGGCAATATGCACCCCGAACAAAATTTTGTGAGCTTGTGGTGAACGGAGAATATATGGGTGTGTTTTCGCTGACAGAAAAAATAAAACGAGATGCCAACCGCGTGAATATCGACAAATTAAATCCGGAAGATATTTTTGGCGATGCATTAACCGGCGGATATATCATCGAAATAAATGAAAACTTTTCTCCCAACGACTGGAATAGTTTATATGATCCGATCAACGACGCAACCTGCGATTTTCCTGTTGCATTTAAAATGGTAACGCCGCCGATCGATTCAATTCAGCCAGAACAATTAGAATATATTCACGCTTATGTCGACAGTTTTGAAAATGCATTGTACGGTGATGATTTTTTAGATACGATGATCGGTTATCGAAAATTTATTGGCGTGAAATCCTTTATTGATTTTATGATCGTTAATGAATTCAGCTCGAATTACGACAGCTATGGCAGGAGCACATTTTTATATAAAGAAAATATTTCTGACGGCGGACAATTAAAGATCGGACCGCCCTGGGATTACGACCGTGCCTATGCTCCCTGGAGCGTTGAAGGTTGGGTTTGGGAAATTACGCATCCTACATGGCCATTTCCATTTTGGTGGAGCAAATTCAGAGAGGACCCGGAATGGGTGAATGAAGTGTATTGCCGCTATACTTCTTTGCGGGAAGATGTTTTGAGCAATGCATCATTTCATGAATTTATCGACTCTATTCACATTTTATTGGAAGAACCAGCAGCGAGAAATTTTTCAAAATGGGCCGAACTTGGTGTAACCGATTATGATTATTTCGTCGATGAAATCAGCAATTTTGTTGATGATAGATTAGAATGGATGGATGATGCACTTGAACCCGATCATGTGGATCCACCCGATGCGTCTTTTACTGCCGAATTGATTTCAGGATTGACCTACCAATTTATTCCCACCACCACAGGAGCAACTTATTTATGGGATTTTGGTGATGGATTTACATCAACCGAAGAAGCACCCGCTCATACATTCACCGGCACAGGATCAGCATTAATTAGTTTGATGGTCGATCAATATTATGGTTGTTCATCAATAACAACTGAAACTTTTAATATTGTTATGGGAATAGAAGATATCCAAAATGAAGTAACGGTATTTCCAAACCCTTTTTCAGAACAATTTACAATTCACTTTCAATTTCCAGTTGCCAATTCAGAAGTGTCGGTAATAAATTATTTAGGGCAGGAGATTATTAATTTGAAATCAATTGACGCACACGATATTATTATTCACACAAATCAATTACCAGCGGGAAATTATATAGTGAAAGTATTTGACGGAATTAATTATTGGTGCAGGACAATGGTCTCAGTGGGCAGTAGGCAGTAGGCAGTGGGCAGTCTCAGTCGCAGTCACAGTGGCAGTGTCAATATATAGTCTCGGAAGTTATCCAGCATCCAGCATCCAGCCCTACTCAACAATCCTGTATTTCGTCGCGATATAATCAACAAAATCGGGTTCGAGACCCTGTGAACGGATTATCGTTTGCATTTGAGCCCGGTGGTGAATGGAGTGATAATTTAATTGAAGCGCAATATCTTTTAGTTGAGCAGTGTATGTTGCGTTCTCGGCACCGATCCATTTCACTTCCTGCATCAATTCATTTTCAGTTTTATTTTGCAGTAATGCTATCCAGGGACTTAAACTCTTATCCCATTCTTTTTCCAATTCATCAAATGCATATAATGGTAACCACCAGTCAAGTTTTGAAATTTCAGGATATATGTTAATTCTGTCGAGCCATTTATACTGGCAATTAATTAAATGGCTGAAGAATTTAATGCATCCGGATTGATCAGGTAATAATTCAACTTTTTTCAACACCATCTTATTAGCGTAGCCGTTGTATTGAAACGTTTCAATAAGATACTTATTAAGGTCCATATTAAATCAATTTAATTCCAGCGTGGCTGTGAATAATATAATGTTGCTCCATCCGGGTCTTTAAAGTTCACATAAATTCCTTCATCGGCATCGTGATAATCATAAACAACATTATTGTCGGCGAGGAGTTTTTTCACTTCATTGATATCCTCAACAAATAACCCTATGGAAATTTGTTCTGATGGGGCCATGCCATCTTTGCCGGGATGTATTCCTATAGTGAGGTCAGTTGTCGACATCATGCAATAATTATTCTCCCATCTTTGCTTGATGGTAAATCCGAGCATTTCATAGAATTTTATAGAGGTGTCCATGTTACTCACCATGATAGTTATATTTGTTCCTGTGATTTTCATATTATGATCTTTTTACGTTTGAAATAAATTCATTAGTGGAATTTACACGGGGAAATTCTGTTGCGGGAATTGGAACATTTAAAAAATCGCACAATGGCTTCCATCCTGTTTTAATATCATAAATAAGCAAACGCTCTTTTGGGATATTTTTTAAAGTTTCAGTATTGTATTCATTA
>JBIOHA010000227.1:0-4705 GCA_044448625.1 Chitinophagales bacterium
GTATTTCCCGGACTCTAACTCCGAAATCACCTGATGTTTAAAAGCTTCGCTATAACGAAGATGAATTTTTTGTTTTATCATTTTTAGTCAACACTTTTGTGTCAACTTTTTTTAGGACGAGACACCACACTCGTAACTCGTAATTTGTGTTTCGTAATTCGTAATTTTTTATTGTGGTTTATTTCTCATTCACAAAAAAGACCTCGTAGGTTTCATTTGTTTCACAAATGGTTAACCAACGAGGTCTGAGTCATCTTTCACGCATACATATACACATAATGAGGAATGAGGAGTGAGGAATGAGGAAAGACCCACACTCGTAACTCGTAATTTGTGTTTCGTAATTCGTAACTTTTTATTCCATATACACTTAAACACCTGAACACGTTTAAACGTAATTTATTCATAAAGAAACTGCACCGTATTTCTTGTTTGTTGTTCGAGGAGGATCTTTTTATTTTCGGTAAGTTTTAATAAAATATGCGCATTATAATGACGGATGGTAAGTAATTCGAGGTCGTTATTCTCTCTCAGGGTTACGTCGCTGTAAAATTCTTTTAATTCGGCGATAACCGGTTCGATGATATATTTATTAAAATCTACCACAATAGAAACCGATTGAGCGGCGATCTGAATTACATTGATCTTTAATTTATGTTTTTGGAAGATGGAATAAATATTCGCCATCTGCATTTCGCCTACAAAAGAAGTATAAGATGGAATTATTGAAATGAGTGTTTGGTTTTTCTTATACATGACCACCGACGGATAATCAATGAATTTATCGTTGGTTTTAATAACGGTGCCGTCGGCTTCAGGCAACATAAATGACTTTACATAAAGGGGAATTAATTTTTGCTGCAGCGGCTGTATCGTTTTGGGATGAATGACAGAGGCACCGTAAAATGTCATTTCAATGGCTTCGTAATAGGTGAGCTCCGGCAATTTTACGGCATCGGGAAATATTTTCGGGTCGGCATTTAATACACCGGGCACATCTTTCCATATCCATAAACCTTCAGCGTCCAAAATATTTGCGAAAATGGCGCCGGTATAATCTGAACCTTCACGCCCCAAAGTTGTAGTGGAGCCATCCCATGTTTTTCCTAAAAATCCCTGGGTAACAATATGCGTTGTTTTTAATTTCTCCGGAACAAATGCTAAAATCTTCTTTGCAGTTTTATCCCAATCAACAAAGCCTTCACGCCATGTTTGATCGGTGAGGATAAGGTCGCGGACATCTGTCCATTCATTTGTTAAACCGGCATCATTTAAATAAGCGCTTAAAATGGATGATGAAATTAATTCACCTATACTCACCACCTGATCATAATAATGCGGAAATGAATATAATTTTCTCGACTCCGTTTGCTGGATAACAAGATCGATGAAATAATCGAGGTCGACATGAATACCGAGATCGCCAATTATTTGTTTATGATAATTATAAAGGCTGGCAATATTTTCGGCATTCTCTTTCCCTTCGTACCCTGTTTGCGAAATTACTTCCAGCGCATTGGTTGTTTTACCCATTGCCGAAACGATCACCACAATATTTTCACCCGGGAATAACCGCAGGATTGAAGCTACATTCCTAACACCATCTGCATCTTTAACTGATGCGCCACCGAATTTGAAAATTTTCATCGGGGGCAAAGATAAAGAGACAAGGCCACTAAGGCGCTAAGGCACAAAGATTTCACAAAGAAAATTGTCAAATTAATCAACACTAGAAAATACAATTAATGATTAGGTAAAAACAATAAAAGATATTTTATTAAATATATGTTCAGTTTGAAAAATGCCTAATGTTCATCACTAACAACTCAACCTGCACGTCACCCATTGTTTCTCAAACGACGCATTATATTTTTTGTAAAAATGAATTGCCGGTTCATTCCAGTCGAGCACCTGCCATTTTAAAAAGGTGTTGTGCTGTTTTGTGATCCTGATCATTTCATCGAATAATAATTTGCCGACCCCTTTGCCGCGGTAATTATTTTCTACCACAAAATCTTCCAGCCAGATATATCTTCCCTTCCAGGTGGAGTAGGGGAAATAATAAAGTGCCATACCGATGATCTTATTTTCATCCTGATCTTCCGCAACAATTGCCTCAAAATAATTGGCTTCAAGATCTTTCTTATATTGTTCGGCATTAGTTGCTACTTCATCGCCTGATCGTTCATAAATAGCAAGTTCGTTTACCAGTTTGAAAATAGAAGGCATGTCGGCGGATACGGCTTTTCGGATATTAATATTCATGAAGAAAAATTATATAAAATTGAGCCTGTCTGCCGGCGGCGCCAGGCAGGCAAGATTATATAAAATTGAACAAAATTACTGGAACCGCGACTGCCCCACTGCCAACCGTGACTGTTAACTGCATTTTTTCCTCCCGCAGATTTGGCAGATTTTCGCAGATATTTAATTGTGTTGTCAATCACTGTACTGAAATATGGATTACTGCTTATTGCGACTGCCAACTGCGACTGCCCACTGCTCATCACTCCTTCGAATCTTCTCCCTTCAAATCTTCGAATCTTAATTCTCTTAAGTTTAAATTTGCATCAGAACAAAACATATGAAGGTAAAAACCCTTGGAGAATTCATCATTGAACGACAGAGCGACTTTCCATTTGCTACAGGAGAACTCACGCGATTGCTTGCCGATTTAAGTATTGCCGCCAAGATCGTAAACCGCGAGGTTAATAAGGCGGGGCTTGTTGACATTCTTGGCGCTGAAACCAGCGAGAACATGAGCGGAGAAACCCAGCAAAAACTCGACATGTATGCTAACCGCCAGTTTATGAATGCATTGATGGCGGGAGGTGAGGTTTGCGGTTTTGCCAGCGAGGAAGAGGATACTTTCATTGGCTTTGACGGAGCGATTTCCAAATCCGGAAAATATGTTGTGCTGATCGACCCGCTTGATGGTTCGGGTAATATTGATGTTAATGTTTCTATAGGTACCATATTTTCTATTTTCAGGAGGATAAGTTTAAGTGGCGGGGCAGTGCTTGAAGATTTTCTTCAAAAAGGAACCGAGCAGGTGGCGGCAGGATATATTATTTATGGATCTTCAACCATGATGGTATATACCACGGGTAATGGCGTAAACGGTTTCACACTCGACCCGTCGATTGGCGAATTTTGTTTGTCGCACCCCGATATCAAGATCCCCCACAAGGGAATAATTTATTCTATCAACGAAGGCAATTATGTCCATTTCCCCGACGGTGTAAAAAAATATATCAAGTTCTGCCAGGAGGAAGATACCAAAACCAACAGGCCATATACATCGAGATATATCGGATCACTGGTGGCTGATTTTCATCGCAATATGCTGAAAGGCGGTGTTTACCTCTACCCCGAAACTGCAAAATCACCAAGGGGAAAGCTCAGGTTATTATACGAATGCAATCCGCTCGCCTTCATCGCCGAACAGGCAGGAGGTGCCGCATCCAATGGCAAAAAAAGGATCCTCGACCTCGACCCGCATGAGCTTCACCAAAAAACAGCGCTCTATATCGGTTCATCAGCTATGGTGGATAAGGTGAAGGAGTTTTTGGAGAAGAGTGTGGGAGTGGGGGTGTGAGGAGGGGTAAGAAGTAAGAAGTATGAAGTAAGTGGGACAAACCTTGCCAACCCTGCAAACTTTTCAGAACCCAGGACTGACACATGTAGTGATCGACGCAGGAGATCTACTTCATGTCAGAACCTAAGCTCCAACATTACCGGTCTTCACTTTTCCGGCTCGTTTGTAATGGGCTATGATCACCCCGGTTGATGTAACCGAACTCTCTAATAATTTGAATGCAGCGGGAATTGGACCTTTGTTAAACAAATTTTTTCCTTTACCCAAAGTGAGCGGATGAATTTTCAGCCTGAGTTCATCTACCAGGTCATTTTTAAGCAGCAATTGAATGAGTTTACTGCTACCCCAAACCTGGATATCATTGCCTTTTGATCTTTTAAGCTTTTTGATATCTGCCACAGTTTTTAGTAATACTGATTTTTTCCAACCGGTAACCAGTGGGCTTGACTTTTTTAGCTTTTTAGATAAAACATATTTTATCCCTTCATTAATACCCGGCCAAACGTCACCATGCTCAGGCCAATAGCCGGCCCAGATCTCAAATGTTTTTCTTCCCAAAAGGAAATCTGTAGGTTGACTCAGCTCTTCCAGCACCGCTTTATTATAAACTTCATCGCCATAGGGAGCAGTCCAGCCGCCATATTTGAAACCGGAAGATTTATCTTCTTCCCGACCACCGGGTGCCTGCATAACTCCATCCAATGTGATCATTGATAAAACAGTTATTTTTCTCATGATATTTTTGTTTTTGTTATTACAAATCTCGACAATAAATACGGTGTAATTGCAGTGTGAATGCGACAATGGTAGCGGGTGATTGCGAAATCCGCTTTTGACCCGCCTCTTCTCCTCCCTTGAAAAAAGGGCGGACGTTACATCGGCGAAAAATCATTAGGGAACAGATAAAAAATCATTACAATTTTTATTCACCATTCATTGACTTCGAATGTTAGCATTGCAAACATTTAAAGTCTGTTCGTGTTCCCGCAGTGTCTCCCGACGAAGGAGGGGACGCTGCGGCAGGGAGTGCAATTACTTTTGTCTGAACTGTGATTCATTTGATTATTATGATTTACTATGATTTTGATCCAGGTCATACTTTTGAAA
>JBIOHA010000228.1:0-4678 GCA_044448625.1 Chitinophagales bacterium
CTATCAAAGATGTTAAATTATAGATAATTTTGAAGTTTGTCACTTTATGAGGTTTTACTCAATAAGTTTTTGCATTAAATTATTCATTGTGAGTGCAATTGGCATTTTCCCGGGAAATAAAAATTTATTGTCCCAGGAAACTTTATTTACCCTGATGCCATCTTCGGCAACCAATATTCATTTTAATAATGCACTGACGGAAGATCAGACAATGAATGTTATTACCTATCAATATTTATACAATGGCGGTGGAGTTGCTATCGGCGATATTAATAATGACGGTTTGCCTGATATTTTTTTTTCAGGTAATATGGTTGGTGATAAATTATATCTCAATAAAGGTGACCTGAAATTTGAGGATATAACAGAAAAGGCAGGATTCCCAAAAAAAACGAATTGGAGCACCGGGGTTACGATGGCCGATGTAAATGCTGATGGATTTTTAGACATTTACGTTTCAAAATCAGGGCGGTTTTCTACACACGACCGGCATAATAGTTTATTTATCAATAATGGCGACAATACTTTTACCGAGCGGGCACGGGAATTCGGCGTTGATGATTCGTCGTTCACAACGCAATCTGTATTTTTTGATTTTGATGTTGATGGCGATCTCGATCTTTTCACATTAAATCATGCAGTTTCGCAAACGAAAGGATTTATTTTAAGCGGTCTGCGTACTGAGCGTGATAAATATGCTGGAAATAAATTATTCAGAAACGATAATGGGTATTTTAATGATATTAGTGCACAGGCCGGAATAAATGGAAGTGCAATTAATTTTGGATTGGGAATTATGGTTGGCGACATTAACAACGACAGGTATCCGGATATTTTTGTAACCAACGATTATAACGAGCAGGATTTTCTCTATCTCAATAATAAAAATGGCACCTTCACTCAGATCATTGAAACTGCTTTTGGCCATACTTCAAATTTTTCTATGGGCTGCGATATGGCAGATATAAATAATGATGGGTGGCTCGACCTGTTTGTAGCAGATATGTTGCCTGAGGATAATTACAGGCAAAAGATTTTAAAAGGCCCTTCAAAATATGACTCCTATCAACTGAGTGTTGATTACGGTTTTTTTTATCAGCAAATGAGAAACACCCTGCAGATCAACAATGGTAATAATACATTTTCAGAGATCGCAAATTATGCAGGTGTTGCTGCAACGGATTGGAGCTGGGCGCCTTTGTTTGCCGACTTTGATAACGATGGATTTAAAGATCTTTTTATAACGAATGGATATCGCCGCGATTTTACTGATCTCGATTTCATGAAATATACATTTGGAGATGCAGAAAAAAAAGCTTTCGACGAGGGCACCAAAATAAATTCTCTCGACATGGTGCAACAAATGCCATCGGTTAAAATTGCAAATTATATTTTCAAAGGAAATGAAACCCTGCAATTTGAAAATAAAATCACTGACTGGGGATTTGGCCAACCTTCATTTTCAAATGGCGCCGCATATGGTGATCTCGATTTGGATGGCGACCTCGATATTGTTGTTAATAATATCAACGATGAAGCTTTCGTCTATAGAAATAACAGAAAACAGGATGCAGGTAATAATTTTATCAAAGTAAAATTAATTGGAGAAGGAAAAAATACATTCGCCACCGGCGCACGGGTAACGGTTTCATCTGGTGAAAAATTATGGATGCAGGAATTAATGCCGGCACGTGGATATGAATCATCAGTTGAACCTATTTTACATTTTGGTATCGGTGATGCCGATGAAGTAAAAGTGAATGTTGATTTTCAAAGTGGAAAATCAATTGTTTATGAACATGTGAAGGCTGATATTATGCTCATTGTTGAAGAGAAATTAGCAGCCACGGTGTATCTTGATGCTGCCGTGTCTCCCAAATTATTTAATGATATTACCTCAACGATTTTAAATTATTCACATCAAGAAGAAGATTATATTGATTTTAAACGCGAACCGCTGATGCCTTATAAACTTTCGCAACAGGGTCCGAAAATGACAACGGGTGATGTAAATGGCGATGGGCTTGAAGATGTTTTTATCGGTGGAGCAAAAAATAAAAAAGGGCGGTTGTTCATTGCTGATATGAGCGGAAATTTCTTTCCTGTATTTAACGGGCCCTGGGAAAAAGATTCCGCTTTTGAAGATATCGATGTGCTGTTTTTTGATGCTGATAATGATCATGATAATGACTTGTACGTTGTAAGCGGTGGGAATGAATATATTGAAAATTCAAGGTTTTATCAGGACAGGTTATATATCAATAACGGTAAAGGAATGTTTAAATCATCTCTTAGTGCCCTGCCTGTTAATTATACAAGCAAATCGTGCGTAAAAGCCTGTGATCTTGATGACGATGGTGATCTGGATCTTTTTGTGGGAGGGAAATTAATTCCAGGGAAATATCCATTGGCACCCCAAAGTTTTATTTTCAGGAATGATTTCGGTGTATTTACGGATATCACTTCTGAAGTTTGCCCGGAGTTATTATCGGCGGGAATGGTAAATGATGCTGTTTGGGCTGATATAAATAATGATAATAAACAGGACCTGATCATTGCAGGCGACTGGATGCCGGTTACAATTTTTTTGAATAAAAAAGGGAGCTTAAAAAACATCACCGGAGAATCGGGATTATTAAACTCATCCGGCTGGTGGAATTGTATTGATACCGCTGATATAGATCAGGATGGAGATATTGACCTTATTGCCGGCAACCGCGGATCAAACGCACAAATCAAAGCCACAATAAATAAACCTGCAACATTATATGCTTATGATTTCGATCACAACGGATCTATTGACCCGGTTTTATGTTATTATTTTAATGATGGTAAAAGTTATCCTGTTGCCTCAAAGGACGACATGCTGGATGAGATCGCCTTGCTGAAAAAAAAGTATGTTTATTATAAGGATTATGCCGGGGCAACAATACACGATATGTTTGAGGGTGAAGACTTCGCATCTATTCCTGTACTAAAAGCAGAAATATTTGAGTCTGCGGTGTTGCTGAATGAGGGGAAAAATACATTTTCAATTAGAAAATTACCATCAGATGCGCAATGGTTTCCAATTAACTGCACAATAATTTCCGATTTTAATAAAGATGGAAATGTTGATCTTTTAATTGCCGGAAATAATAATTCCATTCGCCCGGAATTCGGAAAAATAGATTCCGGTTTCGGACTTATGCTTGCAGGTGATGGCAAGGGAAATTTTAACGCAATTAAAAATGCGGATAGTGGTATTAATATTCCCGGAGAGGTAAAGGATATGGAGATGATAAATTTCAAAGGAGAAAAATATATTCTCATCGTAAAAAATAAAATGGCAGCACAGGTTTTGCTTGTAAATGAATAGTTGATGCTCAAAACAAACATCTTCATATTATTTTATTTTATTTTTACCACAATCAATGCGCAAACATCCCTTTTGAATAATGCAGTAAGAAATGTTACTGATGTAATTGTTCACGATGTCTTCTCGCCACCTGCGGCTTCAAGGATATATACCTATTCTTCTATCGCTGCTTACCAAACACTGGAACCGGCCTGTAAAAATTTCAGATCGCTGTATGGTAAACTAAATGAGATGCCGGTAATTCCCGTTCCTGATAAAAAGGAAACCAGGATAAATTATGAATTCGCTTCGGTTTTTGCTTTTTATTATACGGCTAAGTCTTTTGTTTTTTCTGAACAATTGATCCAGTATAAAATTGATTCCCTCGGTGTTGGATTAGATATAAAAGAATTGAGCGATACAAAAAATTATGCAAAACGTGTTGCTGAAAAGATCATTGAATGGTCATCTTCCGATAATTATAAAGAAACAAGAACCTTCCCAAGATATACACTGCTTCAAACTCCCGGATCATGGCAACCTACTGCTCCCGATTATGCAGATGCCGTTGAGCCGTATTGGGGCGAGCTGCGCACTTTTGTGCTTGATTCCTCCGATTGCATCCCAATCAAATCACCTACCGGGTTTTCAATTGACTCTAACTCTCAATTTTACAAAGAGGCGATAGAAGTTTATAACGCCATAAATAATTTAAGTGAAGAGCAAAAAATGGTTGTTACCTTTTGGGATGATAATCCATTTACCACCTATTATGTGGGTCATATGCAATTCGCCCATAAGAAAATTTCACCTGCCGGACATTGGCTCGACATTACGCGGGTTGCTATAGAATCTACCAAATGCGATCTTGAAAAAGCTGCCCTGGCCTATGCACTTGTCAGCATTGCCATGAGCGACGCATTTATCAGTTGCTGGAAACAGAAATATACAGCCAACACCATTCGACCAGAAACTTATATCAATAAATATATCGATGAATTGTGGCGGCCATATTTACAAACGCCGCCATTCCCGGAGTATCCCAGCGGTCACAGCGCAATTTCAGCCGCCAGTGCATCAATCCTTACTAATTTATTTGGCGAAGGCTTTATATTCACTGATGCCAGTGAAACAGAGTTCGAGCTTCCGGCCCGCACATTCATATCCTTTTCCGAGGCCGCCAAAGAAGTGAGTATAAGCAGAGTTAACGGCGGCATCCATTTTATGCCGGGAGTGATTAACGGTCAACAACTTGGCGATGATATCGGGAGATATATTTTAGACCGCATAATGCTTCATTAATTCAACATATTGCAATTAACCTAAAATAATCTTGTTAAA
>JBIOHA010000229.1:0-4638 GCA_044448625.1 Chitinophagales bacterium
ATGTGCTAATGTGCAAATTAACCAGTTCATAGGAATTGGATATTAATTCCTTTATGTATACTGGAAAGGTATTTGAATTAGCGGTTGTTGAGTAATAAATTAATACAAATAAAAATCCTGCAGAAGTAATCACATATTTATTTTCTGCAACTAACAGAAATTTATTTAAAATATAAACCGCAACTGAAGTGGGCGCCCATAGTATAGCTGTGAACCGGAATATCTTCGATAATAATTACAGGGGATATTTTTTAAGCGGCTCGGTTTTGAGCGAAACTAATCAGAATACCTTTATAGTGATGCCCGAAAACAGTGCTTATGGATTATACCTTGAAGCATCAACAGCCTACGATGTAAAAGAAAACATTTTCACAAAAGATGACGCTGACCTGTATGTAACGGCAGGAATGGTTATCAATAATAGTGGAACAGGAGACAATCTGATCTATAAAAATTCGTTTTCTCTGTTAAACGAGGGAAGTATTGCAATGAAAGTTAACGGTAGCTCCGGGCCTGACCATGGTCTAGTATTAAAATGCGGTGATTACCAGACAAGCTGGATTGATATGGCCGTGGTTACACAAGGAGGTGTTACGGGAAGTATTCATCCAGATCAGGGCGGCTGTTTGGGATTTGGAGAAACTGATTATTTGACAGCACCTGCTAATAATTTATTTACAGATCCAGAGGATATTACTACTCACGGACAGATCTTTACCAGCTCCGGTGTATCTTCCATCGACTATTGGTTTTTTAAAGATGATCTTGCAGATGCTGCTCCTTTTATCAGGCCTGCAGAATATTCGACCTCCATTACCCCTTCAAGCTGTGATGATGTAACCTATGATGAGGAGGATAGAGATGACTACTGCCCGACCGCATTTGGATCCGGTGGTGGAAGAATGGCAAATCCGGATTATACTAATTTGATCCTTGAAAAAAGCAAAGGAAATCAGGAAGATCTTTTTAGAGAGACTGACGATTCGCTTGAAGAAAATGAAAACGAATGGCTGGATAATATTATGTTGCATGATCAACTGCGCTATTTTATCGCTAATGAAATGCAAGACAGTATTATTTATCTGCTCGATGGAGATGAGAGCCCGATAGGGTTATCAGTTTTATCAGCCCTTGCAGCAGACAGTGGTGATTTCACAATTGCAAATACATTTTTAACTGGTTTAGAAACTGAGGATGCTCAACAACAGGGATATAGTGCAGAGTTGTTAGCGATTGCGCTGCAATTGAAAGAAGATTCACTGACCTGGATGGAGCTCGATAGCATGCAGCTTAATGTTGTAACAGAATTAGCTGAATATGATACCAGAATTGGAATTCAGGCTAAACATCTACTCTCGCTTATTTATGATTTTGAATACCACGAAATAATGCCAGTAATAGATGCTGAGCACGAAGAAATTATCAGAGCCATTCAGCAAATTACAAATTCCGGTGATGAAATCATTTCCATTTATCCGAATCCTGTTGAAAAATATGGTATTGTATCGGTTTTTATTAAGGATGAAACGGAAAGTAACCAACTGCTGATATCCGATATGCATGGCAGGATAATAAAAGAATATGATTTAAAAACAGGCATGAATTATTTTGAAATAAGTAATACAGTTTTGGAGCCGGGTGTTTACCTCGGTTATTTATCCAATCATGTTCGGGGGAACATTTCTAAACAATTTATAATAATACAGTAAATTGATGAAAATTTTAATAGGATTTTTTGGATTGCTCGTTGCTAATATTTGCAGCGGGCAATCCACTTTTTCTAAGACTTATGATAATTCGAATAAAAGTTTGTGGGGCCATTCAATACAATGTGACACTAACAATATTTATGTGGTAGGTGATGGCAATACTGATCTGATTGGACTTTCATCTTTTTTTATCGAACTTGATTACCTTGGCAATCAAATATCCTTCAATAATTTTTCGAAGGAACATACCGCTTACAAAATAGGCGAACCTGGTACATTAAATAAATTAAGTAGCTCTACTTTTATAGCAGGTGGTAAATACAGTTATTTTGATACCTTATTTCCAATAAACCAGGGGGAGCATGGGCTTCTATATAAATACAACAAAGTAGGGGATACAATTTTTACAAGGCAGATGATTGGTGATGGCAGAACAACAATTATAAACACCGATGTGTTTAACGATCAGATATATTTAACCGGATACACGAACGATACCAGTTTCAGCGTGACGAAATTTTATGCAGCTGCATTCGATACAAACGGTGTTTTTCTCTGGGAACGAAATTATAACGGACTTCATCATACAGTTGGGATTGAGGTTGATCATTGTTCCAATGGCAATTTATTATTGAGTGGGCTATATGAAAATGATGATATTGGATATTTGACTGATGGCTGGCTGGTTAAAACAAATAATATGGGAGAGCAATATGATGATCAAACGTATGGAACTGAATTTGATGATAGCGGCCTTCATATAAAAATATCGATAAATGAAAAATACTTTCTTGCACAACAAAACCTAGATACAGTAATTAATGTTGGAGATTATCAATATGTTCGGTATTTAGGAAAAATGGATACTTCGGGAAATTTTATATGGCGAACATTTTTTAATCAGGTGTATTTTTTTGATATATTTAATTTTAGAGAATTATCCGATGGCAACATTATTATTTGTGGTATTAAAAGAGAAAGTGAATTTGGATATTTATTGGGTGACATTATGAAGCTAGACTCTAACGGAATAAAATTGTGGGAGAGAACATTTTATACACGCCTCGATAGGGATAATTACTTTAATGATGTTCAGCAAACTCCGGATAAAGGGTTTATTTTAACTGGCACTGCCTGGGGGCCGGTGAACCAGGACATGTGGCTCGTAAAACTCGACAGCATGGGGTGCCTTGTTCCAGGTTGTGATGAAACACCAATTATTAGTTTTCCAAAAAACGAAGATGCCATCTTTTCCATTTATCCAAACCCGGTCTCAAATTCTTCTATTGTAGAAATTCATATTCCTTCAAGTTTTGAAACTATTACCGGGGAAAAACTTGAATTAAATATTTTTGATATCACAGGAAAATTAGTGGACCGCTATTCAAATATTTCTGTCAGCAATCCAAATGAAACGATCAGGTTTAATATTTATAACAAGAATTTAGCAAAGGGGTTGTATGAAGCGAGTCTGAGCTATGGAGGAAATCAATTGGGGGTGTTGAAGATTGTAGTCGAATGAAGATCCAATGTGCCAATTAGTAAATGTACCGATGTACCAATTTAACAGCGGGATAAGGAATTAGGATTGCATCTCCCTTCGAAGCTTCATTCCGGGCCTGACCCGGAATCTCTCATGGGATGAGGACAATCATAAAAACAGAGCTCAGCTTAATGTTATTGAACACTATCAACAGATTCCGGATAATTGCTCCTTTGGTCGCAATTTCCGGAATGACGATCAGCCCAGGTTAATTTCCAAAACCATCGGACAATGATCGCTGTGCAAAGCATCGGGTAAGATAGCAGCGCTGATGAGGTTTTGTTTTAGATTTTCGGTTACTGCGATATAATCTATTCGCCACCCTTTGTTGGAAGCCCTGGAATTAAACCGGAAACTCCACCAGGTATATTGATGGGGATCTTTATTAAAATGACGGAAGCTATCGATATATCCCGAAGCATAAAATTTATCCATCCATGCTCTTTCCTCAGGTAAAAATCCCGTTGAGTTTTTATTGGAAACAGGGTTGTGAATATCAATTTCTTTATTGGCAATATTATAATCACCGCAAATAATTAATTTGCTTCTCGTTGCCTGCAAATTTTTCAGGTAGGCTTCAATATGGTTAAGAAATTTATATTTAACAGATTGCCGTATTTCACCTGAAGTACCTGACGGAAAATAAATAGAGAAAACAGATGTATCGCCAAAATCAGCACGGATCACTCTTCCCTCACAATCATATTCCTCAGCACCACAGCCAATTTCTACATGATCGGGTTTTATTTTCGAAAAGATGGCAACGCCGCTATATCCTTTTTTTATTGCAGGATGCCAGTTGTGATAATAACCAAGCTGATCGAATAAAGTTGTATCCAGTTGGCCGGGTTCTGCTTTTAATTCCTGCACACAAATGATATCGAAATCATTTTGTTTTAACCAGTCAAGCCATCCTTTATTCATGGCAGCTCTTATTCCGTTGAGGTTGTAGGTAACTACTTTCATATTGTTTTAAATGATCCTGCCCAAACCATTATTGGTTTTTTTATCATCCTGAGTTGAACCACAAAATTCGCAGAATATTCCACAGATCATATAATTAATCATAAAAATATTCCAAGCAGTTACTCTCATCCCCGCAGAAATTATTTGCCACAGATGTCACGGATTTTCGCAGATTAATTTTTAAGAAATAAATCACACAACTTAAATCAGAACTGACTGCCAACTGCATACTGCCTACTGCCAACTGCCTACTGCCAACTGCCCACTGCCCACTGCCTACTGCCTACTGCCAACTGAGACTGCGACTGCGACTGCCCACTAATTTCCCCCCGCAGATTAAGCAGATTTTCGCAGATCAATATTTTAGAATTAAATCGCACAACTTAAATCCGGATCGACTGCCCACCGCCAACTGCCAAC
>JBIOHA010000230.1:0-4633 GCA_044448625.1 Chitinophagales bacterium
GTATAGTTAAATACACCGAAAATGTTTTTCGCACGTACCCTTTTGATCATCCTCTTTCTGTGGGTTTCCACTGTGTTTGCGGATAGAAACAGGTCATCTGCGATTTCACGGGTTGTTTTACCCTGAGCAATCAGATATAAGATCTGAGTCTCACGGTCACTGAAGGCAATGGGTCTTGTCAATTCAGCGTTTAGCGTGTTAAATTCACTTTTCATTTTGCTGGTATTTATTTGTAAGGCCAAAAGTATTTCGGGGGGTTACCCTGGTCAAACCAAGTTTTGGGCTTTTATTCAATGTCTGGGCGACACATTTATGTTATACTAAATTGAGAATTCATTTATAATCATACTCTGTAATGGTTTGACTGCATATGAAACCTTTCATCTCCCAGATAGCATCAGCCTTGAAAACACCCGATATTTACGGCTAAAAGGCAAAATACCTGCTTGAGACCCGGTTTAAAATGGAAAAAAACCTGTTCGAATGAATTTATAGGATTAATTATATTTACGCAACACTATATATGAACATACCGGGGGATGATTTGTTTCTGCTGATAAGGTCACTTACCGCAAGTGAAAAACGCTACTTTAAATTATTTGCTCAACGCCAGGGTTCTGAGAAATCAAAAACTTATATCAGAATTTTTGATTTTATCGATGCACAGACTGAAATGTATGATGAAGAATCGATCAAAACTAAATTGAACAATAAAGCGGATGTAAAAATGCTTCCCCAGCTCAAAATCTATTTGCATGATCTCATTATGAAAAGTATGAGATTATACCGATCGGATAAAAACATCACTTCGGAAATGTTTGACCTGATTCAGGATGAATTGTTCTACACGGAAAAGGGATTGATAGAACAGCGGGTAAAATCGATCCGGCGCACAAAAGAACTGGCCTATAAACATGATTTGATGTACTTGCTGATAGCAGTTTTGCAGCGGGAGCGGATTTATTCTTTAAAATATACGGGTGGCGACCCGATGCAAAAAATTGAAGATATTCATGCTGAAGAAAAATTTGTGATCGAAAGGCTGAATAATGAAAGTGAACTTGGGAGAATTGTTTATAAACTATGGGCCCAGTTTATCATCGACCCATTGTTAACCGACGAAGCAACACTTGCTGAATTCAAGGAATATAAGAATCATAAATTACTGAGTGATTTCCCGGAGATGAAAACCTTTGTCGAAAAGCTGAGTTTTTTGCGTGCGCATAGTCTTATCTGCAGATTCTCTAACGACTTCAAAGGTGTGTTTGGATTTAATAAGGCTATAGTAGACCTTTTTGCTGATTATCCGCAGCATCATCAAAATGTTGATTTTAATTATGTTGATGCCTTGAACAACTATCTTTCCGCATCACATAAAGTTGGAATATACGAAGAGTTTGAAAAGATCATTGATCGCATGGGCAGCCTTTCAAAGGAGAAAGTAAAAGATGAAGTATCGATCTCACTTTCGGTTATTCAAAATAAGATCCTGTATATCATGAACACCGGAAAATTTTCAAAAAGTGATGAGGTGATCGCGGAATTTGACAGCCTTTATCTCAAACATCATAAATTAATTCCCCAGGCATTTTATATCCTTGCCAACTATAATATTTCGCTGATACTATTTATCAGGAATGAATGGGGAAGAGCTTTGGACCATTGCAGGCGCATTTTAGATCTAAAATCAAATGCCCGGCAGGAACTTCAGCATGGTACGGGAATGCTACAACTCATTCTTCATTTTGAATCAGATAATAAGCAACTCCTGGAATCGGTTTGCCGAAATATTATTAGAAACATGCAGGTCGAGAACCGTTACAACGAATTTGAAAAATTGTTTTGCAGTGGCATTAGAAAATTATTGAAAACTCCAGTAAGGGAGATAAAACCTGTTTTTGAAGAAATATTCAATGATTGTTTGGCGCTGAAAAGATTAAACCCCGAAAAAGTATATGTACTCATGACAGAAACCCTTGCATGGTGCAAAAGTAAAATTGATAATAAACCTTTGTCGGAAACGATATTTTATAAGTTTGAAGATCAGACGACACAGGCATAGCAATAAGGTCCGCCGCTATAACACTGCGCCGAGGATTCCGCTTCATTTCTCATTACATTTCTGTCGTATCGCATTACTGCTCTCCATTTATTCACCCCGTTATAAGTGAACTCCTCTGTTTTGCATTTTAATTCGAGCGAGGCGTTTATTCCAAAATATTGGTTCCAGCCACCACTTCCAACACAGCTTTGACCGCATATCTCGTCGTCCCATCCAATAATTTTATAATTGTCGCCGGTATTGCAATTGCCAAATGAAAAATTTTGATCGGCATCAAGAACATCTGTGATGAAGGTATCCTGACCGAAGATGCTTCTGTTGCCACTGGTGTATTCCGTATCGGTTATATCCTTCCAGGTGATAGTTTTTGAACCACTGTTGTTGGTAACAAAAATTGTTACAGGATAATTATGGTTGATATAACCAAGCAATTGACCATCAACTGTTATCTTGATGTCTTTAATATTTCCGGCAACGTTTTCGAATAATACCACCGAGGTAGCGGTAAGGGGAAGGGTAACTGTAGGCATATGTGTGCTTTAGCTGCAAATGTTGGATAAAAATATAATATTTCCAAATCCTGATGTTTATTTTAATTGATTAGATTTAAATTTCTCATTTTTGACCAACCTTATCGAGTGAATTGAATGAAAATGAAATGACAGCTAAGAAGTCAGTAATTAAATTTCAAAATAAAAAGATCACCATATTTACCGGCGAGTTATGGACCACCGGGCAACGGAAAGGGAACCGGTTGCATGAGATTGCCTACAGGGCTTGTTTTAAACCTGCATTACCCAACTATTTTATTTCGCGTCATTCTAAAAAAGGGGATGTAGTTTATGATCCATTTTCAGGAAGAGGAACTACTGCTATTGAAGCTGCTTTATGCGGAAGGAAAATTATTGCCAATGATGTTAATCCTATAAGCACATTTTTAACCAGGGGCAGACTGTTTATTCCGGATACAAATAAACTGGAAGACAGACTGGATGAAATTCTTGCCAATGCAACGGTGCGTGGAAAACACCAGCTTCAAATGTTCTACCATAAAAATACTTTCGATGAAATATTAAAGATCAGAACCTGGCTTATAAATAGAAAAAAAGAAAATGAAGAAGATAAAACCGATCAGTGGATACGCATGGTGGCCACCAACCGGTTAACAGGACATTCACCGGGATTTTTTTCGGTATATACACTTCCCCCCAACCAGGCATTAAGCAGGAAGCGGCAGCTACTGATAAATAAGCATCGTGATCAAAAACCCACTTATCGCAATACGAAAGAATTGATACTGCGTAAAACAGCATCGCTGATCAAAAATATTTCCAGTGCAGAATTAAAAAATTTAAATGCTGCTGCTGATTCCGCATTATTTATTAATTGCGATGCCGGCCACACCCCTGAAATAAAAAATAATTCCGTTCAGCTTACTGTAACCTCGCCTCCATTTTTGGATGTTGTGCACTATTCGGCCGACAATTGGTTGCGCTGCTGGTTTAATAATATTGACGAAAGGGAAATTGAAAAAAAGATCACGATGTCGAAAACGATCGATGGCTGGATAATTATTATGCAAAATGTTTTTAACGAATTATATCGGATTACAAAACCGGGAGGTATTGTTGCATTTGAAACCGGCGAGGTCCGCAAGGGAAAGATAAAACTCGAGGAATATGTTTTACCGATGGGAATAAATTCAGGATTCAAATGCAGACATATTTTGATCAATAGCCATTCATTTACCAAAACAGCAAATATTTGGGGAATAAGCAATAATGTGGCAGGAACAAATTCAAACAGGATCGTGCTGTTTCAGAAAGATTAAATTAGGTATCTCGATCAATTAAACTTCAATCACTCCATCCTTCATTACCAATTTCCTGTCGGCCATGCCCGCCAGCTCAAGATTATGTGTCACGATTATGAAAGTATGATGAAATTCTTCCCGGATCTTAAAAAACAGGTCATGCAATTCCTTCGCATTCTGGGTATCGAGGTTTCCTGATGGCTCATCGGCAAGTATAATATCAGGTTGATTAATTAATGCTCGGGCAACTGCCACTCGCTGTTGTTCACCTCCTGATAACTGGTTGGGTTTATGCTGCAACCTGGATGTTAACCCCAAATAATCGAGTAGTTCTTTTGCCTTTTGAACAACTTCACTTTCTTTTCTTTTTGCGATAAATCCTGGGATGCAAACATTTTCTACCGCTGTAAATTCGGGCAACAGGTGATGAAACTGAAACACAAATCCGATATGTTTATTTCGAAATGTTGCCAGTTGTTTTTCTCCCATGCCATTTATAGTGTGTTCATTTACAATTAATTCACCTTTATCGGGTTTATCCAGTGTTCCGATAATATGGAGCAGCGTACTTTTTCCTGCACCCGAGGCACCAACAATACTCACCAGTTCGCCTTTGGCAATTTCAAGATCAACACCCTTCAGCACATGCAGCGGTCCATACGATTTATGAATATTTTTAACACTGATCATCCTGCAAGATTGGCAAATTATTGCCGATCGGCAAAATAACGATTCGGCAACAGCCAAAAACGTCAGCA
>JBIOHA010000231.1:0-4618 GCA_044448625.1 Chitinophagales bacterium
CATGATATTCTAAATAGACGCATTCAATGTATTTATGAAGATGCGCAACATCATATATGGATAGGAACACTTTTTCCCGCAAATCCTTTGATAAGGTACGATCCTGAGTCAGGAGAATTAATAACCTGGAAATCAAATACAGATCTCACAGCCGGTATTCCTGCGGGAGAAGTATATTCAATTGTGCAGGATAATATTGGTATAATTTGGATTGGATCAAATGCCGGACTTATAAGATATGATCCAATTGCGCATTCATTTGAAGCGTATACAACAAAGCATGGTTTGGCAAATAACCATGTGGCTCAACTACTTGTTGATGACCATCATAATATTTGGATGGCAACCAATCACGGCATCTGTATGTTCGATCCGCTGCGTAAAACATTTCGGTGTTTCGATGAGAGTGATGGTTTGCAGGGAAAAGAATTCAATCTTCAAAATGCATATATCACACATGATGGCTATTTCTGCTATGCCGGTATGAACGGTTTCAATATGTTTCATCCTGATTCACTTAAACAGAATAAATACCGCCCACCGATTGTGATGCGTTCTTTTAAAATATTTGAGAAAGAAATGAATATCGACAGTTTGTTGAGCACTCATACTGAATTACACCTTTCCTATAAGCAGAATTTTTTTACGTTTGAATTTGCCGCTCTCAATTATGATCATCCCGAAAAAAACAGATATAAATTCCAACTGATCGGTTTCGATAAAAAGATGATCGATGCAGGAACAAACCGCACCATCAGTTATACGAATGTACCTGCAGGTGATTATGTATTAAAAGTAATTGCATCAAACAATGATGGCGTTTGGAATGAAACGGGATATGAACTTAAATTGATCATTACACCTCCTTTTTGGCAAACAACCTGGTTTCGGACAATTGTGGTACTTGCTTTTATCGGCGTTATATTTTTATTATTCCGACTGCGTGAGAATAGGATCAGAAAAGAACATGAAAGAGAAACTGCTATTAATAAACAAATTGCAGAAATAAGAATGACGGCTTTGCGCTCACAAATGAATCCGCATTTTATTTTTAATTCACTTAATGCGATACAACATTTCATTACAACAAGAGACAAAGAGGAGGCACTGAATTATTTATCAAAATTCTCAAAATTAATTCGCCAGATACTTGAAAACTCCGGAGAAAATACCGTAAGCCTTGCTGATGAATTGCAGCTGATCGAATTATATATTCAACTTGAGCAACTTCGCTTCAGCGATAAATTTGTTTATCATATTTCAGTTGATAAAAAAATAGATCCTGAGAACACTGAAATTCCACCTTTATTAATTCAGCCTTATGTTGAAAATGCAATTTTGCATGGATTGGTGAATAAAGATGAGAATGGTATATTGCAATTATCCTTTGAAAGAAATAACGGCATGCTCATTTGCAAAGTGGAGGATAATGGTATCGGCAGAGAAAAAGCAAACGAGATCAGGGAGAGAAAAAATGCAAAGCATAAATCGCTTGGCATCAAAATATCCAATGAGCGCCTGGCAACACTTTCTGAATTATTGGATTATAAAACAGAAGTCGTAATTGAGGATTTGAAAAACGAAGATCAAAAAGCAACTGGCACTAAAGTAACCATCACAATGCAAATGAGAGAAGAAGAATAACCAAAAAAAAGGATCGAAATGATAGATGCTATTATTATTGAGGATGAAGAACGCAGTAGAAAAATGTTGCTGTCGTTACTGAAAGAACATTGCCCGCAGATAAGAGTGATCAGCGAAGCCGATTCCGTTCAAACTGGTTTGGAAGCGATTGTCGAGAACCAACCGCAATTGGTTTTTCTCGACATCGAATTAAAATCTGAAACATCATTCGAAATTCTTGAAAAACTGCCCGGCATTCATTTTGAACTCATATTTACAACTGCTTTCGATCATTATGCATTAAAGGCAATTAAATTCTGCGCCATCGATTATCTGCTTAAACCCATTGATTTAAATGAACTCCAGATCGCCATCGCCAAAGCTGAAATTCGTATTTCAGAAAAACACTTCAACAAAAACCTCGAAGCGATGATCGAGAATTTCAGGTCCAGTTCGCAACAACATCATAAGATCGCCTTGTCAACACTGGAGGGTTTGCTCTTTGTTAAAGTAGGTGATATCATTTATTGTAAAAGCGATGGACCCTATACCACATTTTTTCTGAAAGACCAGGAAAATGTAGTTACTTCAAAACATTTGAAAGAGTATGAAGAGTTATTACAGGATTATAATTTTTTGCGTATTCACAAATCATATCTGGTAAATCTTGACGAAATTAAAAAGTATATCCGCGGTGAGGGAGGTCAACTAATAATGTCGAATGGCGATGTAGTATATGTTTCCAAACAACGGAAGGAAGAATTTCTGAAAAAATATAAAAGTAATTGAAACATATACTCCGGATTCATTTTCCGCATTGGGTCAGTTTCACTTTCCACCTTCATGGGATGAGGTAGTAGATGATGGAATTGCCCCACAGCGAATTTACCGCTATACATTAACCCATAACCTCCATTCATTAATTGCTGCTTTGGAATTATGTTCTGGTATAGGATTTTTGGCACAGAAAAAATACAACTATGTCAAATCATTTACATCCTGATCCTAAGAACACCCAGGTATCCACACATAAAAAAAATCGCTCAGTAATAACATTTATTTTACTTCTTGTTGCAGCAATACTTGCATTAATGCTGATAACAGGAAATGTTTTCGGGCAAACAAATACGTTTCCTGGTTCGGGAAGCGTCGGCATTGGCACGCTCAGCCCGAATGCTTCTTCTGCATTAGAAATAGTTTCTACCAGCCAGGGAGTGCTGGTGCCGAGAATGACAAAATCACAACGTGATGCGATCTTAACTCCTGCCACAGGATTATTGATCTATCAAACCAATTCAACTCCGGGATTTTATTTTTTTAATGGCAGCACATGGGCAGCAGTTACTGCAAAAGGAGCTAATACTTCTTTATCAAATCTTGCTGCTGCCACTTCAGTAAATCAGAATTTAACACCGAATGCAAATAATACAATTGATCTCGGCAGTTCATCATTTAACTGGAATGAGCTCTATGTAAACAATATTAAATTCATGGATGGAACAACACAAAGTACAGCAGCAACCGGAGGCGGCATTGAAACTGATCCGCAGGTAGGAACAATTAGTTCGGACTATATTCCTAAATGGAATGGCACTGCATTGGTCACTGGAAATATTCAGGATAATAATGGAACGATCGGTATTAATATCGCACCGAGCGATCCGTTTCGTATCAATGTGAGGCGTGGAGTTGTTAGTGGTTTCGAGACGATTAAATACGCTGCAATCCGCGGAGAAAATAATTCCGGTGCAATAGTAAATGCAGCAGGATTATTGGGTGTGAATGATCCATCAGGTTTATATGGAGCGTTTTCTTTTCCAGATCTCAGCATTGACGATATCGGTGTTTTAGGTGTTAAAGAAAATGATGCAAATATTGGCGCTGGAATTTATGGATGGAATAAAGGAGGAAGTAGTGTTGCTTACGCAGTGAAAGCAGTTTCCGGCTCAACAACAGGAAGTAATTATGGAGTGCATGCTATTGCCAATGGAAGCGTTTCTGATTTTAATAATTTTGGTTTATATGGATATGCATTAAATGCGAATAATAATTATGGGTTATATGCAACTGCGCTCACAGCTTCCGGACAAACAGGTTATGGAATTTTTGCTTCTGCAGCAGGTGGAGGAACTAATTATGCAGGATTTTTTTCGGGGCAGGTAAAAGTACAGTACGATGGTAAAGCAATAATGGTTGATGGGGTAGATCCATGGATACAAATGATAAGCGGCGGAACCGATGTTGGTTTTCTGCGTGCCACAGGAGAAGACCTCAGGCTGTCGACAAATTCATCTAATACTAACGGAGAAATTGTTTTTGCTCCAGTGGGTGTACCCGCCATGCATATTAATGCTGATGGTAATGTTGTTGTAGGATCTCTTGCTATCGACCCTGCAACAGGATATAAATTAAGTGTTGATGGAAAGATCATTTGCGAAGAGCTGAAAGTGCAATTAAGTGGCAGCTGGCCTGATTATGTATTTGATCAAAATTTCAATTTGATACCCATTCACGACCTGGAAGATTTTATTCACGCAAATAAACATTTGCCTGGAATTCCATCTGCAAACGAGATCAGTGAAAATGGAATTTCTGTGGGCGACATGCAATCTGCCATGATGCAAAAGATAGAAGAGCTCTTTTTATATATTATTCAGCTTCAAAAAGAAATTGATGCTCTGAAAGAAATAAAATGATCATCTCAATAATTAAATCATAAGAATCAATTCATGAATAAAATTATAGGTGATGAAAAATATTTTCAATTTAGTTGCAATAATGATGCTATCAGCAGAATTATTTAATCCAATAAAAGCACAAACATTTTCGCCTGGTGCATCCACTATAAAATTCGTTCCGGTTGCATTTGAAACGGATGGCCCATGCATTACAGCGGAACAATGGATCAATATTCGAAACCATGTTGCTGCTAACCGTGAACAATTCATCCACGCAGGCAAATTAATTGACCATGGAAATGCACATACCGTTTTTA
>JBIOHA010000232.1:0-4568 GCA_044448625.1 Chitinophagales bacterium
CAATATTTCCCGCATCAATAGCATTTGCAAACACAGCATATTTTCCGAAAAATCCAGCCAATGGCGGAATACCTGCAAGCGATAACATGGCAATGGCCAGCGTGAGTGTAATTAATTTATTTTTCGGGAACAATCCTTTTAATCCCTCAATAGAATCAATTCCGGTATGCTCTTTTATAAATGAATAAATGGTGAATGCAAGAATTGTTGCAATGCTATAAGAAGTTAAATAATATAAAACGTAATCGGTTGTGTTTGCACCCATTGTTGCCACTGCCACCAAAACATATCCGGCATTTGCCACACCTGAATACGCCAGCAATCTTTTTAAATTAGTTTGATAAAGGGCAGTTATATTTCCTGTAATTAAAGTCAAAATGGCAAGTACAATAATTATTTGCTCCCAGATATCCGTTTGCAATAAGATCGTCTGACCAATAAATCGCATTAATGCTCCGAAAGCGGCGGTCTTTACCACCGTTGCCATGAATGCGGTAATAACCGTTGGCGAACCCTGGTAAACATCAGGCGCCCAGAAATGAAATGGCACAGCCGATATTTTAAAAGCGAATGCACCAATGATCAAAATGCATCCTGTAATAAATAATGCAGGCAGTGCCGTAGCATTTGCAGCAACATATTCACTTATTATATTCAGATCAAAACTTCCGGCGGTGCCATAGATCAATGTGATGCCCAGCAACAAAAAGCAGGAAGCAAATGATCCCATTAAAAAATATTTCAAACCTGCTTCATTGCTGAATAAATTACGGCGGTTGCTGGCAGCAAGAATATATAAGGGGATTGATAATATTTCAATGCCGAGAAATAACATTACAAGGCTTTGAAATGAAACGAGCAATATTCCACCTATCAATGAAAAAATAAATAAAGCGTAAATGTCGCTGAGATGCTCGATATTTTCGCGGTAATAATATTTGCTGATGACCAGAACACCCATAGTAAGCAATATCATTATCACACTAAATCCAAATGAAAAACCATCGAACAACAGCATATTATTCATGAGGTCGGAATAATCGCCGTTATAATTAAAAAGTAAAATACATAAAGCGGCAATACAGGATAAAATGACCAAAGGCAGACCCAGGCGCTTCACCTTAAACACCCCAACAAACATGGATGCAATTCCTGCGGCTGCTAAAACGATGATCGAATTCATTATTAATTAATTATCCCGTTTATTTTTGACTGGTATTGTTCAACAATTACGTTTATCGCATTTTCTGAAATATCGGTGATCAAATGCGGAAATAAACCGAATACAAATATCAACACTACTATCGGTATCAATACTAATTTATCTTTTCCATCAATCTCAGCAAATGCATTAGTTCGTGTGTTCAATTCACCCAACATTATTTTTTGATAGGATACCAGCATATATACTGCTCCTAAAATAACGCCGCTACCGGCTATAAGGCATATCCATCCATTGATATTATAAATTGAATTGAGCAGCATGAATTCACCAGGGAATGCGTTAGTGAGAGGTAATGCCACGCTGGCCAACAAAACGACAAGGTATAATCCCGCAAACAAAGGTGCATTCAATCGCAATCCACCCATATTATTTATTTCATGGTTATGGAATTTTCTGAATAATATCTGGCATATATAAAATAAACCCACAACATTAATTGCATGTGCCATCATTTGTACCATTGCTCCCTGTAAACCCATGCTTGACACAGTTAGGATTCCACCCGTAATTAAACCAACGTGCGCAATAGATGAATAGGCAAATAATTTTTTCAGATCTTTTTGCACCCAGGCAATTGCCGATGCATAAAAAACACCAATGGCAGCGATGGTGATAATATAAATTCCATAATCGTCAACCGCATTTGGTACAACAGGAATTATCCAGCGGATTATACTGTATAATCCCATCTTCAACATCACCGCCGATAATAACATTGTTGCAGGAGATGGAGAATAGGTATAGGTATCCGGCTGCCAGGTATGAAATGGGAATACGGGAATTTTAATTGCATAAGCCAGCATGAAAGCAAGGAAAATATAGAGCTGCGTATTTTCTGGAATGTTTAATCTATAAATTGTGGCAATATCAGAAGATGGTGCTGCACTTTGTGTACTCAGCCAGATAATTGCCACGAGCATAAATAAACTTCCGAACAGTGTATAAATAAAAAACTTGAACGTTATCTTTCTCGCCTCACCCCTTCCCCACCATAAAACAAGAAAATAGGCCGGTATAAGTGCCAGTTCCCAGAAAATATAATAGAGGAACATATCGAGCGAAACAAAAACACCATTCATTGCGCCTTGCATGATGAGCAGGAATGAATAAAATATCTTGGCATTGGTATAATTGTCCTTAAATGAAGAAAGAATAATTAAAGGAGAAACGAGATTCGACAACAATATCATCACCAGGCTTATTCCATCAATGCCGATATGAAAGCGGATGCCGAGCAATTCAATCCACGATACATCAATTACCCATTGAGTTCCGCCGTTAACATCAAACTGCGTGTAGGCAAACACCGCCACAGCAAGTGATCCTAAAGTGGATACCAGCGAAAATGCTTTAGCTGATCGCTCAGGAAGAAAATAAATGATCAGTCCTGAAACAAAGGGTAATAATATGAGTAATAATGTCAGCATGAATTATAACCAGAAAATTAAAAGTAAAATACCCCCCATGCCCAAAGCCATGGCGAATAAATAATAACTGATATTTCCGGTTTGAATATTTTTTATTTGCGTTGAAAAATAACTTGTTAGCTTTCCTGTTCCATTCACCAGGCCATCTACTATCTGGAGGTCAAATATTTTATATAGAAAATTGGAAAAGGTATTTAATGGTTTTACAACAACGGCATCATAGATCTCATCAACATAATATTTTGCATTGAGTATTTTACCCATTCCCTTTAATTCAATATCCGATTCAGGAACCGCTCCCTTCTGTAAATATTTATTTCGTGCGAATAATGCAACTGCTGCAATGGCTAGTGTACCTCCGCCCATCAGCATCCACTCCAACGAAACTTCAATATGATGTTCGTGTATTGGCACTATCTCACTTAAATAATGCATCATCATTTTATCGCCGCCAAATAATTCTGGCAGATTTAATATTCCTCCCACAATAGCAAGCGTACATAAAATAATAAGCGGGATCGTAATTACTTTTGGTGATTCATGAATATGTGATGCTGCTTTTTCGTCCATCCTTGATTCGCCCTTAAATACCACATAATATAAGCGCATCATATAAAATGCGGTGAGCAAACCTGCAAATAAACCAATTCCCCAAAGCACCGGGCTTCTGTTATATGCAGCAACAAGAATATCATCTTTCGAGAAAAATCCGCTGAAAGGTGGAATTGCAATTATCGCCAGCACACCAAATAAAAATACCAAATGCGTGGTTTTCATATATTTACTCACACCGCCCATTTTGCGAATATCCTGTTCACCACTTAAACCGTGAATTACAGAACCTGCTGCAAGAAATAATAATGCTTTAAAAAATGCATGTGTTACCAGGTGAAAAAATCCCGCTTCATAAGCGCCGACACCAATGGCAAAAAACATCAACCCCAACTGACTCACTGTTGAATAAGCCAATACTTTTTTAATATCATTTTGTTTTAATGCGATGGAGCCTGCCCAAATAGATGTAACTATTCCAACAGCAAGAATAATATCCATGGTGATTGGCGCGAGAGAAAATAATAAATTGCTGCGCACGATCATATAAATACCAGCGGTAACCATGGTTGCAGCATGTATCAATGCACTCACCGGTGTTGGACCGGCCATGGCATCTGGCAGCCAGGTATACAAGGGTATTTGTGCACTCTTTCCGCAGGCACCGATGAATAATAAAATGGTAATTATGGTAATGATATTTGTATCGGGAATATAACTTTCGGCAGAGGCGGGATCCAGTTTCGCATTAACACCATCAAAAGTTAAAACACCGAGATATTGAAATAATAAAAATAATCCGAGCAGCATGGCGAGATCGCCGATGCGGTTCATGATAAATGCTTTATTTGCAGCTTTATTATAATCCTGGTTCTTAAACCAGAATCCAATTAATAAATAGGAACATAATCCTACGCCCTCCCAACCCACAAACATCAGCACATAATTATTTGCCATAACGAGTATGAGCATGAAAAATATGAAGAGGTTGAGATAGGAGAAAAACCTGTTGAAGCCGCTGTCGCCATGCATATAGCCGATAGAATAAATATGTATGAGCGCACCAACACCTGTAATTACCAGCATCATGATGATGCTCAGCCTGTCGACCAAAAATGCAAAAGGAACAGTGAGGTTTCCTGCGCTAAACCAGTTGAACAATTCAACTTTGATGGATTCTGTTGTATTTAATTCTAAAAATAAAACCCCGGTAAGAATAAAAGAAAAAACTATCCAGAGACTTGCATGAATGCCGGCCACCTTTTCCGATATTTTATTCTTAAAAAAAATATGAATAAAAAATCCAATCAGCGGTAAGGCTGGAATTAATGTGACAATTATATTTAATGAGTGATGAGTAATGA
>JBIOHA010000233.1:0-4543 GCA_044448625.1 Chitinophagales bacterium
CACACAACCTATAAATATAAATAATCACTCCGAATGCGGCAGCGTCTCACAGGTTTGTTTATTTTTATTGGTGTGAAGACACTGCCGGGGCAGTATCCATTCCGATAAACCGGCCGCCTATCCCTTTTTTTCAACTTTTTTGGCAAACCCGACTTCTGCGTTTATCTTTGCCACTCTTTTAAAGGGAGCATAGCTCAGTTGGTTCAGAGCATCTGCCTTACAAGCAGAGGGTCCTTGGTTCGAATCCAAGTGTTCCCACTAGGTCATCAAGAAAATCTGATGGCCTTTTTTATTTGGTAATTTTATGTTCAGAGGGAGTTTAGCTCAGTTGGTTTAGAGCACTACGTCGATCCCGATAGCTATCGGGATAGGGGTCGATGGTTCGAATCCATTAACTCCCACATGGTCATCATTTTTGGTGGCCTATTTTATTCCAGGTTATTACAAGGTTGGCTTGATGTACATGTAGCAGGGCTTTTAAAATCAACCTTTTACTTTACCTCCACCCCCGCCTTATCCACAAAAAACTTCCTCCCCTCCAGCGTCACCTCGGCCTTTCCATCCGAAAAAGAAAAAACGTGTTCGTATTGCACAGGTATCACCTCATTGCCGGTTTCATCCATAAATCCCCATTTGTTTCCGATCTTGATGGCGGCTCGTCCTTCGTCAAAGCTCCATAATTCATCATATTTAATAGCAGAGATCTCTTTGCCTGTTTCATCAATAAATGTATATTTTTCACTCAGCCGCACCAGGGCATAGCCATCTTCAAAATACCAAACGGCCTCGTATTTAAATGGCGTGATCTCTTTACCTGTAAGATCAATGAACCCCCATTTACCTTTCCATTTTATTGATGCAAACTGCCCGGTATAGCCATGTGCATCCTGATATTTCAGTGGCACGAATTCGTTTCCGGTGCCATCAATAAATCCGTATTTTTTTTTAACTGCAACCACTGCCCGTCCCGATTTGCCAAAATCCGTTGAGCTGGTATATTTTAATGGTGTGATCTCTTTTCCTGTGCTGTCGATAAAACCCAATTTATCGTCGAGCTCCACACGGGCAAAGCCGTTATTGAAATCTTTTACATCATCGTACTTGCATGCGATCACTACTTCATCTTTATTGTTTTTAAATCCATAGCTGCCATTATCACAGCGATTGCGGATGAGCGTTTGTGCTTTTGTGTTAAAAAAAATGGTGAGCAGCAACAATAATGTGGTCAGGTTCTTCATGTCTCTATTTTAAAAGATTAAAACGGGAAAATACAAAATCGACCGTTACTTTTCATGATGAGGTCAACGAACATTCCCATTGTTCATAAAACTAATATCGCCGGTAATTTCGTTACGTAATACTCTTTATAATTTTGCACGTGCAGGAAATCATTCAGAACCAACCTCTTCCCACCACACCACCACCCAAGCGAAGAACAACAGGCAAAACCATTTTGGTGGCCCTGGCCATTTTTTTTGGTGCGCTCATTCTTATTGCGGTAATGATTCCCCTATTGTTCGAAAACCAGGTCAAGGGATTATTTATCCGTGAGCTCAACAAAAACCTCGCTACGGAGATCACCATTAAACAGGAAGACATCCAACTCTCTATATTCAAAAATTTTCCCGAGGCATCGGTGGTTTTTAAAAATGTAGGTATCCGCGAAAGTTTTGAGCGGTCGAAAAAGAATTTCCTGCAGGCAGAAGAAGTGAGCCTGCTGTTTAATATTCGTGATATCATCAATGGAAAATATGATATCAAAAATATTATTGTGAAGAACGGATATTGTCATTTGATACAGGATAAAACCGGCAACATCAATTATAAATTCTGGAAAGACAATGAGGAGAGTTCATCTGAATCTGTTTCGGTAAATCTTGAAAAAGTGATCATGGAGGGAATGGATTTTCAATATCTCGATTATAAGTACAACCAGGATATTTCGGTATTTATTCATGAATGCAATTTGAAAGGAAATTTTTCTTCAGACAATTATTTGCTTGAGATAGAGGGTGATGTTTTATCCAATCGCATTAAAGCAGGCAATTCCAGTTATCTCGTAGATAAAGAAACATTTCTTAATGCCACCATGCGGATAGATATGAAAAATAATATTTATTCTTTCAACAAAAGCGAGATCACCTTCGATAAAAACAGTTTCCTCATTTCCGGTTCCATCAATTTAAAAGGGGAAGATTATTATGACCTTGCTATCAACGGCGATAAAATTAACCTTGATGGCCTGATGCTGTTGTTACCAGGTTCCGTTTCCAGCAATTTAAGCACATTGGAAAGCAAAGGGAAAATAGATTTTATCACCACCATAAAAGGAAATTATTCCAAAACAAAAACGCCGGCTGTTAATATGGAGTTCTCGATAAAGAACGGAAGTATTTCGCACCAGAAATTCGGGGGGAAAATAAATGAAATGAGTTTTACCGGAAAATATTCCAACGGCGAAAACCATAACGGCTCAACCTCCTCCATTGCCATTTCCAATTTTTCAGCAAAACAAAATAACAACCCGATATTACTTGCACTGGAATATAAAAATTTCAAGAACCCATATATCAACTTTCAGCTTGATGGAAATTTCCCTGCTTCTATCATAGTGCCGCTTGCCATTAAAAATGCACAAAACATTGAGGGCACCATCAATTTAAATAATATCAATATCAAGGGGAATATAAAAACTTTGTCGGAAGAGGTTTCCACTTCTGCACCTACCGGCAATATCGGGTTCGACAATGTTTCATTTGTTGTAAATAATGAAACCATTGCAATACCAGCAGGTGCTGCGGTGGTTTCCAATAACGAAATTGTTTGCACAAACCTCAATACCACATTTGCAGGATCTGACCTCAAACTAAATGTAGTTGTAAATAACTGGATTCAAACTGTTTTTCCCTCCGAACAAAAACCGGCATTGAATATCAATGGTGAAATAATTTCCGAAAAAATTGATCTCAACAGGTTGATAGTTGCTTTGGGTGAGAAAAAAACAACTACTAAAAAAGATAATATTGCCAAAACACAAACAGTAAGTGTTTCCGAAAATACGCGATATAATTTCAGCGGTTCCATCAATTTAACCTGCAACAATTTCACTTACGATAAGATAGCGTTCAACAATATTAATGCAATATTAAAAATGACGCCGGGGCTGCTCACCATCAGCAATCTTTCGGCAAATGCCATGGCGGGTAAATTAAATCTCAATTCTACATTCCGCGAACTGGCCACGGGTGAAATTATTTGTCAGACCTCAGGAACATTAACCGGCATTAATGTTTCGGAATTATTTTCCCAGTTTGAAAATTTCGGGCAATCAACATTAACAAATGATAATATCAAGGGGAATATCACGGCAAATATTTATGAAGTGCATATCAAATGGGATAAAAATTTCAGAATGGATGAACAATCGGTGTATACCTTATGCGATATGAAGATCGAAAATGGCGAGCTCATCAATTATAAACCATTGGAATCGCTTTCAAATTTTGTGAATGTAAAGGATCTGAAACATATTACATTTTCAACACTCGAAAATAAAATTGAAATTAAGGATCGCCAGGTATATATCCCGGCCATGCAAATCAAATCGTCGGCGCTCGATCTTTATATGAGTGGCAAACATAGTTTCGACAATGTGCTCGACTACCAGTTTAAACTCAGCCTTGCCGATATCATGGTGAGAAAATTTTTAGGTGGAAATAAACAAAAGGAAGAATATGAATCTGACGCCGAAGGTGGTGTTAACATTTATATATCGATGACGGGTACTGTTGACGATCCGATAATTAAAAACAATAAAAAAGAAGCCAAACAAAAGCTGAAAGAGAGCGGATTGGAAGAACAGAAATTTATAGATATCTTTAAAAAAGATCCCGAAACAGAGGACTTTAAACATACTGAAAATGCACCGGCAACCAAGGTTCAGGAAACTGATTACGAAGAGCCGCAATTTATCGAATTTGAAGAAGGAGATAATTAACGGTCAGCGCCTTAAATTAGCGGGTAAATCAGCATCCTGGTAATGAATATATACGAAAGGAAATACAGGTGGAAAGTGATATTGGTGCTTGCAGCATTGCTTATTGTTGCTGCAACATTAATTTATACCGATAATCTCGCCGGGAAATTAGCAAAGGAAGAAAAACAAAAGGTTGCACAAATAGCCGACGTATATCATTATATCGCAACTGCTACAGATATTACTGATTATGGTTTTTTTGTTGAGCTGATACAGGCAAATAAAACCGTTCCCATCATTTCTACTGATAACGATGGCAATATCATGGCCTGGTTAAATCTCGACAGCGTTAAAGCCACCGACAAAGCATATCTCAATAAAAAACTGGAGGAAATGAAAAATTATGCCGAGCCCATTAAATTGGAGATCAGCGAAGGCATGTATCAATATGTTTATTATAAGCACTCTGTCTTATATACACAGCTTTTATATTATCCCTATGTGCAGCTCATTATTATTGCGGCATTTTTAATTGTTGCTTATACATTATTTAATACAACAAGAAAA
>JBIOHA010000234.1:0-4536 GCA_044448625.1 Chitinophagales bacterium
GTTATATACAAATATTATTAATCGTTTTATAAGTATCCAAACAGGTTTGATATACCATTCAATAAATTATGAACTAGTAGGTGATCATAAAATGCATTATGATATTCATTTAGATAATATTAATGTTCCGTTGCTTATCGGCATTAATTCCGATGTTTGCAAAGTTGTCAACTATTCGCTTTTCACCGGTTTTCAATTCGGCAGAAATATTAATTCAACCCTGAACAACCAGAATTATAATTTAACCCGCGATACCATTCAAACCGTTATAGCATTAAATAAGTGTGATATTGGTATTGCCTACGGCGCAGGGATGGATATTGCACTAAACAAATCACGCAATATTCGACTTGAATTAGGTGGCCGCGGTAGTTTCGGATTAGGAAATATTTGTGGTAAAGTTGATCAGGCTGCAAACGAAGAAAATATTTTTACCGGAGAAACAACCATAAATACTTTTGGTGGTTATGCGGGGATTAAATTTGCTTTCTGAATTCTAAAAATTTAAGACAGCCAGAACGTAGATAACGCAGGTTAGGCTGATTAAACCGGATCTTAAAATGCAAATACACAAATGATGAGACTATTTTTGATAAAAAGTGTTTAGGCTATGTTAAATAAAAAAGATAGAAAATAAATCACCGCTCTGCGTTCTCTGCATCTCTCCAGACCATGTGTGATTGAAAAAAATCGGGAGTAGCATTATCTTTACTTCATGAACAAAAACACTCCCCTTTATTTCCCCATCTTGCTCATAATCATAATTGCAGGTTTTTTAAATTCCTGCACTTCCCGGATCAAAGCAGATAATACGGCAAATAAAAAGCAGAATTCATCAACAGATACTTTAATTTCAGAGAATGGCCCACCAGCTATGGTTTGGATTCCCGGAGGTGAATTTATTATGGGAACAGATACCGACCCACAACGAAGAACAGATGAAATGCCTGCGCATTCAGTAAAGATTGATGGTTTCTGGATGGATATTACTGAAGTTACCAATGCACAATTTGCTGAATTTGTAAAAGCGACAGGGTATATCACAACTGCCGAAAAACCTATCGACTGGGAAGAAATAAAATCTCAGGTGGCACCAGGAACACCAAAACCCTCTGATGAAATGCTGATGCCTGCAAGTATGGTTTTTACGCAAACTGAAATGCCGGTTGATCTCAATAATTATATGAACTGGTGGACTTTTACAAAAGGCGCAGATTGGAAACATCCGCAAGGTCCACTCACTTCAATTAAAGATAAAGATGATCATCCCGTTGTGCAGGTGAGTTGGGATGATGCTGTTGCCTATTGCAAATGGGCCGGCAAGCGATTGCCAACAGAAGCAGAATGGGAATTTGCATCACGTGGCGGGTTGAATAATGCAATTTATCCATGGGGAAGCGATAAAGATCTTCCAAAATATACCAATTCATGGCAGGGAAATTTTCCGAATATAAATACTGCTGAAGATGGATTCGCAAAAACAGCACCGGTAAAGTCATATGCAGCAAATGGTTATGGATTATTCGACATTGCAGGTAATGTTTGGGAATGGTGCAGCGACTGGTATGATGTAAATTATTATCAGGCATGTTTTGCCAAAGGAACAATAATTAATCCTTCAGGCCCCGATAAATGCAATGATCCAAACCAGCCGTTTAATCTCGTTCGCGTTAAACGGGGTGGTTCATTTTTATGCAACGATGTTTATTGCTCAAGCTATCGCATAACTGCACGTATGTCGACAAGCTACGATACAGGCCAGGATCACTCCGGTTTCAGGTGCGTAAAATCAAAGTGATTTATTTTTCTGCAATTTCTTTAAGCAGGAGATCATGATCAATTTTTGTGTTATGCCGTTTATCCATCGGAATTTTTTTGACGAATAATATTTTGAGTGATTTAAATGGCGTATACTCCATCAAGCCAATTATTTTATTTTCATCCGCCTCAGGTTCTTTTTGAATAATGACCAAAGGGATATTGTTTTTCATAACGATCGTCCCAAATTTAACTCCGCTGAGCTCTTTCAATTCCTGTTCAATTAAAAATGGATAATAGACCTTATCATCGAAATGTATGATCTGTTTACATCTTCCTACAAGAAATAGCTCATTGCTGGAATTGATGAATCCGGCATCACCGGTGCGATGCCAGATCGTTCCCATATCAGGGATCTTATTTAGCCTAAAAGCATCGTCGCTATTGAAATATGAAGTTAATACATGGTCTCCAGAAACAATTATCTCGCCAACAGAATTGAGTGACAACTCATTTATTTCTGTTACAATATGTTCTGCAACAGGGATGATCTTCACCATCGAATGATCATCTACCTTGCCGACAAATAAACCTTCTTTTAAACTAATATCATTGCGCTGCAAAAAATAATGTGCATCAAAATGGGCAATCGGTTCTGCTTCTGTTGAACCATACACGATAAGGAAATCTGTCGAATTAAATGTATTGCAGATCAATTTAACATCGCCGGGAAACAATGGACCTCCGCCAGAAATAATATGTTTAAGGTCGGGTAATTCCAGGTTGTTTGATGACATGTATCTGGCAAGTTCAATTAAATAATAAGGGGAAAAGATGATAGACTCCACTTTGTTGATTAATAACTGATAAAATATCCTTTGAGGTTTAAAATGTTTTGCTTTAAAGGATTTAAGAAAAGGAATTATAGAAGTATTTCCGGCTGCGAGATTTAATAGTAACACGATCGGTAAAAGTGTCATATCAATTTGGGATCGCTGAGGCAACAAAGTATTTAATGCTGTGTACTGTGCCTGAAGAAATGCATGTGTTCTGTTAGCAGCTTTTGGCGTGCCTGTTGTTCCTGTTGTAAAAGTGATCAATGCAGCATCGTTTTCATCTGTTTGAACCAGGGATAAATTAGTATCAGCAAAAGATGTTCGCGAACCTAACTTAACGGGGATCTTTCTTAACTCTGGTGAGAATAATCCAAGTATCCTAATTTTCCACGGGGCAATAATTCCTTTGCATTTTGCTACTCTGCAACATTGTTCCATCCGTTCTTTGTTCACCCATTCATCGAGAAATACTGCTACTGCACCCGTCGAAAATATTGCGAGCACCACAGTGTACAACTCAATGCTCATCGGTATAAAAACCAATATTCTGTCTCCCGCACCAATTCCCTTTTCTTTCAAATAATTTGAATACCCGGAAATATTATGCGATAATTTTCCATAGGTGATTTTATTGCTGCCATGAGTAATTGCAGTTTTATCAGGAAATTTTTCAGCTGTATCAAAGAAAAGCGAGGCTATATTAAAGAATGGGCTATTCAATTAATTTGTTTATAAACCAGATCACCATAATGACTTTCCGTACAATTTATACCTGACATATTCCTTTCCGGAATATTTACCTGAGATAATGTTTGATTTATTATCAACAAAAATAAGGGCATGAATTAAAGTGCTATATCCACTTTCATAGGCCATTTTAATAATTTTATCTCCAAGCACAGTCCCGAGCCCTTTATACTTTCTATCCTTATCCCTGGCCATCGATTTAATTATGAAAACCTTGTCGACGGAATTATAGAAATCCTCAAACCCGAATATAAATCCAACGCAAACATGCTCATCCTCGGCAATGATGATATGCTCTGGCTTGATCATGTTCTGGAATCTTAAATATTTATCCCTGAAATTTTCCCAGCTTGTAGGGCTGTATAGAAAATTATTTTTGAATGCATCAAGCGATAGGTCAAAAATTGCGCGAATGTCGTTTTCAAAATTCATCATATCGACATTTCGAAATTTGATGCCGGCATTCACAAACCTTTTTGTTGCTTCCAATACTTCTTTCGAATCATGATTAAATTTTTGACTGATGTTTGAAACATAATCTGCTATTGAAACAAATCCTGCTTTTTCAAATAATACGTTATAATAGAAATGATGGTAAGGTTCTGAAAAAAAAGGCGGGAATCGGTCGGTTATGCTAAACCTGTAATTATTCCATGTTGAACCATTCATCGGCCCGATAATAAAATTTATTCCCTTATTCTTTGCAATCGATTCAATAGTTGAAATAAGTGCTTTTACGGCATCGGCATTATCAATACTTTCAAAGTTGCCAATGAACAGCACCTTATTATTGTTGTATTTTATTTTAGGATTGAGATACACCGCTGCACCTGCCAATTGTTTTCCTGCTTTGAGCACAAGAATATAATCGTAAAACCATTGCTCTTTGATCTGATCATTCTGTGCAAATTTTAACTCCGTTTCAGAATAAACCACTCGTGCTAGGTTGTTGGCAGCCAAATTTGCTTCGGCTACCGAACTATAATGTAATATTTCTAATCCTTTCATATGATAAAAAACAGATATAGTATCATCATTACTGTTGCAGGAATGGTAAAATTATCCAACCCCTTTCTGCTGAACAATTCTGTTAGTGCAGAAATCAACGCAATAATAACTGAGTAAGTTACGACAATAATGAATTTTAATTCTCCATCAAAATAGAGGAAACAAAAAGTAATGGTCAGTGCAACAA
>JBIOHA010000235.1:0-4526 GCA_044448625.1 Chitinophagales bacterium
CTCTTATTGTATTCAAACACATAACTAAAATGTTCTCCTCTAAAATCGTATGCGATCTGGTAGCTATTCTTATTTATATTTTCAAATTCTATCTTGGTTCCGATTATTGCTGAATCTATTATCCCAATATCTGCAACAAACGGCGAATTTGTGTAGATCTCACCAGCCTTCACCCTTTCGCGAATAAAATAGGAAATACCAAGCGGCAATGATCTTAATGCTTCTACCTTATATCCTTTCGAATTAAGGATGGTCATTTCTTCATTTAGCCTGTCGATGTTTGGCTTGGATACCAAAATGCCGAGGTCTATCGCATTATCTTTGGATTTATCGTTGAATTGAATATCCGCTCGCGATTCATAAATTGGTGTAGTATACCTCCCAAGCAGGTAAGCGGTAACAATAACAATAATAAAATATATAACGATCCACCAGCGATTTATCCAGCCGATGGTCAAAAATAACTTCCAGTTAAACGAAGGGTCTTCCGTTAATTCTGCACCGTTTAATATTTCGTTTCCATTAGCTGGCATTTGACTTCTTTATTTACTCAGATTTATAAAAAATACATAGATCACAACTAAACTGGAAACAGCCGTGAGCACTGGAGAGGCTTCTTTAAAAAATTGAGAATTGATATTTGGTTCTATATAAATTATATCATTTGGTTTAACATAATATTGCCCTTTAGCAACGCCTTCGATTTCAGAGAGATCTAATTCTTCAGTTTGTACAACGCCATTTTGTTTTCTTATTATCTTAATGTTTTTTGATTTTCCCGATTCAGGTATTCCACCTGCCTGACCTATTGCTTCCATCACAGTCATTGTGGAACTGGTTAGTACCACTTGTTTCGAATCGCTGCTCCCCCTATATACAGTAAGGTATTTATTTTTGATCCTGACGTTCACATATGGATCGATATAGTGCGCTCTATACAATTCTTCTAATTTTTCTTCAGCACTATGTTCTGTCAATCCTTCAAGCTGAACCCACCCTAACATCGGTAAATTTGCCTGGCCGGTTTGGTCAACCAAATACGGAAGAGAATTAATTGCCATTTGTTGACTCGATGCATTTACAGTGCCTGCGATTTGAGATTCCACAAGAACATATCCTTTTTTGGGATATATAAAAACCTCCAGTTCATCACCATGTTGAATAATAAAATCCTGGGGCACCGAGTCCATAAAGGTATTATAGGTAAAATCCTTGTCGGCTTTCATCATCCTGTTTGGATGAAATACTCCACAAGCCTGGACAAGGGGAAGGACCAGACAAAGCAGCGCAACTTTTTGATTATATAACCGATTTTGCGGTCCTACTGATCGCATCTAATTATAGTTTTTACTTTGATACTCTTTGTTGTAATAGTAATTGGGATAGCAAATATAGGCTATAGGGGCTAAATGGCAAGCTGTTTTCTCATTCATAAGGGACCATGGTATTTCTAAAATTTTTGTCCAGTTCCTCATAGATAGAATTCTGGCTAATATATTCCGGTATCATTTCTTTTAGCGCAAGTACTAAAGCATTTACATTTCCCTCATGCATGGTATTCCATAATTTGGTCATTGCTATCTGCACCTTTACCGGATCATCCTGGGTTGTTAAGGCGATTTTTATTTTATTATGATGTGTAGGCAAAGTGTTTTCGTTATTGTTCAACAATTCTTCATGCAGCTTTTCACCCGGCCGCAAACCGGTATAAACAAACCTGATATCCTTTTCAGGCTGCAAACCACTGAGCAATACCATTTTGAAAGCAAGGTCTTTAATAGTAACAGGTGCACCCATATCAAATAAATATATTTCACTCGTTTTGCCCATCGTTGCGGCTTCAAGCACCAATTTGCACGCTTCACTCATGGTCATAAAATATCTGGTAACTTCCGGATGTGTAATTGTAACCGGGCCCCCGCTTTCTATTTGTTTCTTGAAATAATTTACCACTGATCCGTTTGAGCCCAATACATTCCCAAACCTGGTTGTAATAAATATCGTTTTCGACCTTTTATCTTTCGACCTGTCCTGAACATAAATTTCTGCTGCCCGCTTTGAGGCACCCATAACATTTGTAGGATTAACAGCTTTGTCGGTAGAGATCATAATGAATTTATCCACCCCGAAATGGATCGCACCATCAATCAGGTTTTTTGACCCGAACACATTAACATGCACCGATTCGATCGGATTCACTTCCATAAGCGGAACATGCTTGTAAGCTGCTGCATGAAAAACAATTTGAGGGTAATGTGACTGAAAAATTTGTGTCACACGGTCGATATTGGTGATGTCGCAAATAATATATTCCATTCCAATTCCTGGAAACTGCTGCAACCTAAAATACAATTCCATACGAAGATCATACAAAGCGCTTTCAGCCTGATCAACAAGAATAATTTTTTTCGGCTTATAAACTATTAATTGTTTTACCAATTCACTTCCAATAGAGCCTGCTGCTCCGGTTATCAAAATGACTTTATTCGTTATTTCATTTTTGATCTTTTCATTCTCAATAAGGATCGGTTCGCGACCCAACAGGTCCTCAATATTTATATTTCTGATTTGTTTTAAACTGAGCTTTCCATCAATCCAGTCTTCTACAGGGGGTACATATTTAACATCAATAAAATGCTGAAGGCAAATGTCCACTATCTCATTTTTTTTATAATTATCTAAAGAATGTATTCCAATGATCAATTCCTTAATATTATACTGACTTATCAATTCTTTCAATTTGCCGGAATGATAAATTTTTATTCCTTCAATTGTTTTATTCACCTTATACGCATTATCATCGAGGAAGCCTGCGATGTGATAATTTTTCCTGTTGTCATTTCTCAATGTATGTAAAACACTCACACCTCTCCTTCCGGCGCCATAAATCAAAATTGTTTCGGGTGAAAAATTATTTTTTGACGACTGGTAAAACAACGCTTTGATAACATACCTGCTGAAAGCAAGCATCGATATATTTAATGCAACATGGATCAGTGTGATTGAAACCGGTAAAATTGAAAATGTGAAATTGCCATTTTTTGTAATGAGTGAAACGCATAAACAAATTATAGTTCCTGATACCCCCGCTTTTATCAAACGTTCGGCATCGGCCATGCCGCTATGACGAATAATTCCATCATAAGATCGGAAGATCAGGAACGACAAGGCAAAAATTCCGGTGGTAAGCAGTGTGTTATCAATAAAATCTCTAAATGAGATATCGTTGACATTAAAATTGAATCTTAAAATATAGGCTACACCGTATGTGAAAATAGTAATAACAATATCGAAGCATAACACTATCCATTTGGATAATATGCGTGTGCCAAAATTTCTATTGATATAGTTCCTTAAGCTTACGGTCATGTTTATATCTGCACTGACAGATATTATTGGAAACTAAATTTATGTCTTCAACGAATAGCTAATTCAATGCTTATTGCTGAAACAATAAAATTTCCATCAATGGTTAAACAAAATTACAGAAAATATGCTGTTTTTTTAAAGTAATGAGAAGCGTAAGGCGAGATGGGATTTAATGCGCAAGCGCATTTTTGATTGTAGCAGTGATTTCCTCCAATTCGGATGCACAAAGTGCTGAGCCTGAAGGAAAACATAACCCGTTTTGGAAACAATTTTCGCTGTTTCCATTCGTGAAAGAAGGAAAATGTGAAAAAACAGGCTGAAGGTGCAGGGGTTTCCATAAAGGTCTGGATTCTATATTTTCTTTTTCGAGAGCAACCCGGATATCGTCAATTGATTTTCCGGTGATTTTTTTATCTATTAATGCGGTAGTGAGCCAACGGTTGCTGTAAGAGCCATCAGGTTCATTTAAAAAGGTAAGTCCTTCAATTTTTGACAATGTTTTAAAATAGAAATCGAAATTCTTTCTTCTTTGTTCGATCCGATTATTTAGAACTTCCATCTGGCCTCTTCCAATAGCAGCACAGATATTGCTCAGCCTATAATTATAACCTATTGACGAATGCTGATAGTGCGGTGCATTATCTCTTGCCTGTGTAGCTAAAAATTTGGCTCTTTCTATCATCAATTTATTTTCGGAAACCAATGCGCCGCCGCCCGAGGTGGTGATGATTTTATTTCCATTAAATGAAAGGATACCAAAATCCCCGAACGATCCTGTTTGTTTATTTTGGTACTTAGAACCTAATGATTCAGCCGCATCTTCAACCAGGGGAATATCAAATTCGCTGGCAACCTGTTTTATTTCATTTATTTTGGCCGGCATACCATATAAATGCACCACGATTATAGCTTTTGGTCTTATATTTTTTTTAATGCAATCTATAACGGCCCTGCGCAGAAGATCAGGGTCCATATTCCAGGTTTCCATTTCGCTGTCAACAAAAACCGGAGCTGCATTTTGATAAATTATAGGATTTGCGGTAGCCGAAAAAGTAAATGAAGGGCAAATTACAATATCATCCCTTTCAATTCCTAAAAGTACCAAAGCAAGATGAATTGCAGCAGTTCCTGAACATAGTGCAGCACATGCGCTGATA
>JBIOHA010000236.1:0-4511 GCA_044448625.1 Chitinophagales bacterium
CTGTACATTCCTTTTGTATTAAACGGAAGTGAAATATTTCCCAAATGATCAACAGCAATTAATCCGCCTTCGCCCTCGGCATCTTTTAATTTTTTATTGATGATAAATTCTGCTGCATCGTTCAATGTCATGTTTTTATATTCCATTAAACAATATAGATCATAGGCAACAACATATTTAATGAAGAATTCACCGTGGCCGGTGCAACTTACAGCACAGCGATTATTATTTGCATAGGTGCCGCATCCGATCAGCGATGAATCGCCCACACGGCCAAACATTTTATTTGTCATGCCGCCCGTAGAAGTGGCAGCTGCTAAATTTCCATTTTTATCGCTTACCACAGCGCCAACAGTACCAAATTTTTTATCATCAAAATGATCTAAAACAATTTTTTGTTTTTGTTTTGCTTTTTGCCATTGTTCATATCTTAGCTGGTTGAAAAAATATGCATCATCCGCAAATTCTACATTAAGTGTTTTCGCAAATTCTTCAGCACCATCATTGATCAATAATATATGTTCTGAATGCAACATGATATTTTTTGCAAGCACCACCGGGTTTTTAATATTTTTTACTCCCGCCACCGAACCGCATTTTAATGTTTTGCCGTCCATTATTGATGCATCCATTTCATGTTTACCCTTATTGGTAAATACAGATCCTTTCCCTGCATTAAACAGATCGAAATTTTCCAGTTCAATTACTGCGGCTTCAACGGCATCAATTGCATTCCCGTTTGACGAAAGAATGGAATAGGCAGCATCCATGGCTTTTTTTAATGCATTGTTGCAGGATGATTTTATTTCATCCGTCAATAATCTTTCCGGCATTGTGCCGGCACCACCGTGTACTGCAATCCTGATCTCATTCATCCCGACAAATATATCATTTATTAATATCGGGTGTTTGAAATAGATTTACGGTGGTTAAGGTTTGTTAATCAGGAAACTTTTAGAACATCCATTGATGTTAAGTTTGCGTAAGTCATATAAACAAATAAGAATGAAAAACTCAATATTCAAATTTCCTATTTTGGTGACAGCCTTGATACTGATGGTTAGCTGCGCAGCAAAGCAGGCTGAGAATAAAATTGACAACAACAATTCAAAAACTGATATTTTATCTATGAGAAAGATCTATTCTGATAACGAGATCGCACAAAATGGCTGGGAAAAGGCAACTTTTGCCGGTGGATGTTTCTGGTGCACCGAAGCAATATTTGAAGAAGTGAAGGGGGTGAAAAGTGTTTTGTCGGGATATTCGGGTGGCACTACGCAAAATCCCACTTATGAGGCAGTGAATACTGATACCACCGGTCATGCCGAATGTGTTCAGATCATTTTCGATCCTAAGGAATGTGCTTTCGGAACGCTGCTGGATATTCACATGAAAACACATGATCCAACTACCCTCAACCGCCAGGGAAATGACGTTGGTATTCAATACAGATCAATTGTTTTTTATTCTGATGAAAAACAAAAAACTGAAACAGAAACCTATATTAAAAAACTACAGGATTCTGGTTATTATTCCGACCCTGTTGTAACCCAGGTTGTGCCAGCTTCAACATTTTGGCCGGCAGAAGATTATCACCAGGATTATTTCGCCAAAAATCCGGATCAGCCTTATTGTGTTTATGTGGTAGGCAAGAAAGTGGAGAAGTTTGAACATTTGTTTCCTGAACTGGTAAAACCAGAATACAAGTAAGGTTCGAAGGGAGAAGAATTGAAGATTCGAAGGGAGAAGAATCGAAGGTGCGTATGTCCTTCAGATCTTCTCCCTTCAATTCCCTGCCGGCCGCAGGCGGGTTCGAATCTTGTTCAATCCTGCATCCACTCATCAATATCCCTCCTGTCTTTTTTGGTGGGTCGCCCGGTTCCTTTTTCGCGGAAGGCCTGGGGCATATATTCTAAATGAGTGAGTTTCATTTTTTCCTCTTCGGGAGTGATGTCCTCACAATAGGTGCGGGCGAGTATTGCACTGACACGCCGTTCGAGAATATCTGTCACCTTAAATTGATATTTTACAACACCTTTTTGAATTGTGACGATTGTGCCGGCCGAAATTTCAAATGCCGGTTTAACAGAAACCCCGTTTATTTTCACCTTTCCGCTCTTCACAGCATCAACGGCAATGGTTCGCGATTTATACAAACGCACTGCCCATAACCATTTGTCAATCCTGCATTTTGTTACTTTTTCGGGCATGATGATTGTCTTTCCGCCTGCTAAAATTAAAATACATTGGGTTATCTTAGCGCCACCAAAAAATAATCATGCAGAAACCGCTATCAGCAAGGGAAATTGTGATGTCGCTAAAGGAGAGGTTCAGACCGGAAAAAGCGGAACCGGGTTACGAAACTGTTTTCCATTTGGACATTTCTGGAGAAAGAGGTGGAAAATTTACTGTGCGGATTGCAGATGGAACCCTTAACATTGAGGAAGGATTGAACGGCAGTCCAAGCTGTGTTGTGAGCACAAAGGATGAAACCTATGAAGACACAGAATGGGGGAGAACCAATGCTCAGATGGCAGTGATGCTAGGAAAAATTAAAGTAAGCGACCTAGGCGAAATATTAGATTTTATCCCCCTGTTTCACAGATGCGAAGATTTTTACAAATAATTATATAAGAGAACAACCATTAATTAATTCAACACTATGCGTAAAGCGATTTTATCAATCATTTTTTCTGTACTTGCGTTTTCAGTTTTCAGTCAATCAAATAATAATTTCAACGGCTTTTCCCTTTCAACAGGAAATCTCCATCCCGATGGATCCAATTTCGGCGTTGCATTACAAAATGAATTGATCCGTGTAAGGCAATTCGACAGTGTAGCTCAATATGATATCGTTTATGAATTGAAGAACAACACTTCCTCTTTTTGTACTGTTAATACGATAATGCCGATTAATATTTATTTTAATGAATTTGCTTATGGCAAGCGCTCACCATTGCTCGATCAGCTCGCAACAATAACAACCTTCACCGATATATTCAAGGTGCAGGACAGGTCGCTTGATACTCGTGAGCAGATCCGCCAGAATTTTCAGCAGAGATTATTCGTAAGAAAATATATCAGCATAGATAATTTAAGAGATATGGGGATCTATGTTGATGTTTTCAGAAACAATATCCGCATCAATATTAAAAAGATCTTATGTGAGATAAAATTCGTTGATGAAACCCCGCTGTTCCTCCCAAAAAATACCGAGGTGCTGAAGATGGAAATTAAATTCATGGTGGAAATGAATTTTACACCTGATGAACAAACTACTATCATGACCTTTCTTACAGTGCCTACAATGAGTGCTGGTATCGATCAGAAAGAAATTTATTCCTCTTATGATATTGGCTACGAAAAGAATTGGGCAGGAAGTGTAAATGCATTATACGTTGAGCATGATATTTTTAATGCAACCCCTGTCTTTCCGAAAAAATTTGACAGCTATACAACGCATATTTCAGGCGACCGCGATCAGGTGATCATATTTAAAAATGTTGCGCCTGTAGATAATGATAAACTTGCGTTCTATCATATTCAGAACAGAAAAAATTGCAACCCTTCAGGTTTATTCAATGAGCAGATCCTTGTGCCAACAGCCGTAAAAAATATCACTGCTTCATCTTATGTAAAAACAGATCTCAATATAGCTAAAAGATATTTTACACCTTCAGCAATGGTTGCTTTTTCCGATTCCATTCAAACTTACCAAACCGGAAACCCAACGGGCATCGATATGTTTGGAAAAGATATGCGGATATTGAAATATGACCACGAGAATTTATATGATCATATAGCTATGGAATGTAAAAGCAATCAACCGGGAATCGTATTAAAAGAATCGGGTCATCCCGTTTTTGCATTCGATATTGGCGACCATATTTTTGATGATACCATTTATACCGGTGTTGAAGATCTTGCAAGACAAACTTGCTGGTGCGAAGGTGTTTCCGGCCCGGGTGCAAAAGAATATATCGAATTCGAAATTACCCAGCCTTCAAAAGCAATTAGGATTTTTAACGGGAATCAATCAAACAGAACAATTTTTGACGGATCATCAAAACCTGATATTATTTCAATTACCAATCTCGACGGTGTTGAAATAAATCCTGTTGCACCAAATAAAACCGTTTACACAAATTCAATTATCGACCTTGTAATTCTCAATGTTTATGAACTGAAAATGCCCGCCGGAAAATATCGCCTTACAGTTGAAGCAATTGATAAAGGCGCAACACCTGCTACCTGCATTTCTTCAATTACGTTTGATTTTATTGTTGAGGATGAATGGTATCAGCGTTCACTTGGAATGTTGAGTTCGTTTTTTGGAAAGACGAAACAGTAGGGAGAGGAGTTAGGAATGAGGAATGAGGAATGGGTTTCATTCGTCACCCGTAACTCGTGTTTCGTCATTCGTAACTATTGAAGATTTAAAATTTAAAAATTGCAGAATTGCAGAATCTGTAAAACTTCAAAGCACAAACACACTCATTACTCATTACTCA
>JBIOHA010000237.1:0-4503 GCA_044448625.1 Chitinophagales bacterium
ATACAATTGGCGGCAATAACAATGATTTTTTATATTCAATACAGCAAACTATAGATGGTGGATATATACTTGGCGGGTATTCATATTCCCCTATTTCGGGAGATAAAACAGAAGGAAATATGGGAGCAGGTTCCTCGTTTGCCGATTATTGGGTCGTGAAACTGGAAGGTCCCGGGTGTATTCCCACAACGGAACTCTGCAACTCCCTCGACGACAACTGCAACGGCCTCATCGACGACGGCATCACCGAAACAATTTCAATTGCTGCCGGTGGCCCTACAACATTTTGCCAGGGTGGAAATGTTTTATTGACAGCAACCTATTCCGGTGTTTCTGTGCAATGGAAAAAAGATGGTGCAAATATTCCGGGTGCAACTTCATCTACTTATTCTGCAAATAAAAAAGCAACTTATACTTGTGTTACAACAAGTCCGTGTGGCACTGCAACATCTACAGGCATTTTTGTCAACGTGCAAAAAAATCCACCAGCTTCAATTACCGCAGGTGGAGCTACAACATTTTGCGCAGGCGGTTCAGTTGTTTTAACTGCAAATGCCGGCGGAGGATTATCGTATCAATGGTATAAAGGTGCAATAGCAATTGGCGGAGCTACTTCAATTAATTATACGGCAACAACAACAGGAAATTATAAATGCCGCGTTACAAAAACGGCAACAGGTTGTTTTAAAAATTCGAATGTGATCGCGGTGAGTGTTCCGTGTAAAGAAGGGGAATTAATTAATTCGGAAAATTCATTTTCAATTTATCCAAATCCAAATAACGGGACATTTAAAATAATTTATGAATCATCAATCGGAGCGACCTCTCCCCTTGAGGGGAGAATGAGAGGGGTGACCATTATAGAGATTTACAACTCCTTAGGCCAGCTCATCTATTCTCAATATTTGATTTCATCCGAACAAACAATTGATATTTCTAATCAGCCATCGGGAGTTTATTTAGTAAAAGTGTGCGCAGCATCCAGTGGAATGGATGGTAGTTTTAGTACACAAGAAAAAATAATAATAGAATAGTTAAGCTTAAAATCTAAAAATTGGCTATTTTGGTATGGCCAAACGACCCCAAACCCTTTGGTTTCATTACCTAAAAACAAAATTATGAAAACATTTATAAGTGCTATCAGCGTTGTTTTTGCCCTTTCATTTCTTTTCACTTCCCATCCTTCTGTTTACCCTATTGGTGAGCCACTAAAAAATGAATCCAATGGTGCAACAATAACAGAGATAATTGGGGCGATTGAAGAAAAACAATATGAAATTAATGAACGGCCTGCAGACAACATACTGCAAAGCGTAAATCCTGCAAGCCAAATGGAAATTTTCTACCATGCTGATGGGTTTAAAATAAAAAGCCAGTCGGCACAATTACGCGAGTGGGCAATTGAGATGAATATCAGAGGAATTTATCGCAATGATGACTTAATTAAACCTGTTTCTGCAAGAGCGAACCATTCATTAAATAAAAATCAAATTATTTTCCATCATCCTGATCTGGATATTCAATATATCAATTTAAGTGCAGGCATGCGTCAGAATTTTATTATTCATAAAAAAATTGAAGGTGTTGGCGAATTAAAATTTGTGATGGATATTAATTCCAACGAATTAATATTTGCATGTGATGGAGATAAATTATCCGCAAATCAAAATGGCATTTTAAAATATACTTATTCTGATCTTAAAGTTTGGGATGCTGAACATCAGCCTTTAAATGCGCAAATGGAATTAAAAGACAACGTGCTGGCGTTAGTTGTTGATGATGCAAATGCTGTGTATCCAATTACAATCGATCCGGTTAGTGCTACACCTGATGCAACATTGCAAAGCAATCAGGCGAATGCTAAACTGGGTGGCTCAGTAGCTTCTGCCGGTGACGTTAACGGTGATGGCTATGATGATATAATTGTCGGCGCAAGCACCTATACAAACGGGCAAACTGAAGAAGGTGTAACCTTTATTTATCATGGTTCAGCTACAGGAATAAATATTACCCCGGCAATTATGTTGCAGGCTAATCAGGCATTTGCCCATTTCGGAAATGCAGTTGATGGAGCAGGTGATGTGAATAATGATGGTTATGACGATGTAGTTGTTGGTGCTTATAATTTACACAATGGCCAGACCGATGAAGGCAGGGTTTATATTTTTCTCGGATCAGCTTCCGGAATTATTGGAACTCCCGCCGCTACCATGGAAAGCAATCAGGCATTTGCATATTTTGGTTCAGATGTTAGCCGAGCAGGTGATGTAAACAACGATGGCTATGATGATATAATAATTGGTGCTTATGGATATGATAATGGCACTAGTGATGAAGGCCGTGCATACGTGTTTCATGGTTCAGCAACCGGAATTATTCCCGTAGCAGCAGTTACCATGGAATCAGATTTTTTTAATGCGGAATTCGGCAGATCAGTTAATTCAGCAGGAGATGTGAATGGTGATGGATACGATGATGTAATTGTTGGTTCTCCTTACCAGGATATTAATCAATATAGAGAAGGGCTCGCATTTATATATCACGGATCAGCTTCAGGTATTAATCCTGTTCCGGCAAAAACATTACAATCAAATAAAGATGAAGCATCATTTGGTTTTTCTGTGAGCACAGCAAATGATGTGAACGGCGATGGTTTTGATGATGTGATAGTTGGCTCATATTCACATGGAACTGAAGTAAATTACAATGGTCGTGCATATATATATCATGGTTCAGCAAGCGGAATAAATGGCAATCCCGTTGCAACATGCATAAACACCCAAACAGATGAACATTTAGGATATTCGGTTTCTACCGCAGGCGACATCAACAACGATGGCTATAGCGATATTTTAGTAAGCTCTGTTTATTTCTCTGCAGGTGAAACAAATGAAGGCAGGGTTGCTATATACGAAGGATCTGCTACCGGAATTAATACTATTCCTGTATTAACCCTTGAAGGCAACCAGGCAGAAACATATTTTGGAACTTCGGTTAATACTGCCGGTGATGTAAATAATGATGGTTTTGATGATATCATTATCGGCGCAAATTATTTTGATAGTGGCGAAACAAATGAAGGTGCTGCTTTTGTTTATCATGGAAAAAATTGTGTGCCGGGATTATTATATGCAGATACCGATAATGATGGTTTTGGAGATCCCGGTGAATTTATAAATACTTGCGAAACTACACTTGAAGGTTATATAAATAATCCATTGGATTGCAATGATGATGATCCGCTGCAAAACCCAAATACCGTATGGTATCTCGACGCCGATGCAGACGGACATTATATTGGTACAGAAGAAGGTTTAACACAATGTGTTTCTCCCGGCGACGGATATATGTTTACTGGAATTATAGATTTTGGTGATTGTAATGATAATAATTCGTTGATATACCCGGGAGCTCCTGAAATAAATAATGGAGTAGATGATAATTGTGATGGAACTGCAGAAGACTGGTTGTGGGCACCCCCACTAATACTCGAAGTGAATAACAGCAGTGATTATTTTGGAGATGCTATCTCGTCGGCCGGTGATATTAATGGCGACGGATATAACGATATCATTATCGGAGCATCAGGATATAGCAACCCTGAATTAATTGAAGGGGCCGCTTATATTTATTATGGTAATGCTACAGGAATTGACGACACTCCCTCAGTCATTTTAGAAAGCAATCAGGCAAATGCAAATTTCGGGTGCAGTGTAACAGCGGCCGGTGATGTAAATGCAGATGGTTATGCAGATGTGATAGTGGGAGCAAAGGATTATGAAAATGGCCAGGTAAATGAAGGAGCCATTTATATTTTTCATGGCACTGCCACCGGTCTCAATCCGGTTCCGGTACTCATCATTGAATCAAACCAGGAATTTGCCGGTTATGGCGCCAGTTGCGCATCTGCAGGCGATGTAAATGATGATGGTTATGACGACATCATAATTGGGGCGTATCGGCAAACCAATGGAGAAGATGACGAAGGCCTTGCTTTTATTTATCATGGCTCCGCTTCAGGAATTAATCCTTTTCCTGCCACTGTTCTTGAATCCAATCAGTCGGATGCATTTTTTGGACTTTCAGTGGCCTCTGCGGGCGATATTAATTCAGATGGCTTTAGTGATGTCGTAATTGGTGCATCTCAATTCGATAATGGCCAGAATGAAGAAGGTAAAGTTTTTATTTACCATGGATCACCAACAGGAATAAGCACGATACCTGCTGCAACATTAGAAAGTAATCAGATTGATGCAAGGTTCGGGATCTCTGTTTCTTCTGCAGGCGATGTGAACAATGATGGATACACTGATATTATTATCGGTTCCTATTATTATAACAATGGGCAAAATAACGAAGGGAGAGCATTTATTTATCATGGCTCAGCCGCTGGTATTGTTTTAACACCTGCCGCAACAGTGGAAAGCAATCAGTCGAATGCAAATTTTGGTAACTCTGTTGCAAACCTTGGTGATATTAATAACGACAATTATGATGATGTGA
>JBIOHA010000238.1:0-4492 GCA_044448625.1 Chitinophagales bacterium
ATAATAATTTTAGTAATATTCAAGATTTGTTTTCTGTTTATGGTGCAGGCTGCTTTCTTTTCTTAACAATCTCCAATCAACTAATAATTTTCTCATGGCTTCGTTAAGCAATGCGGCATTATCCGCTGAGGCCCAATTTTCCGCTCCGAATAAAAATTCTGCTCAAACAGAAGAATTCTATATTATTTATTCCAAGCAATATCATACCAATAAGGAAAAACAGTTTTGTTATAAAAATCTAAGGGTTTCCAGATTTATAAATCAGTGTAAATCCCGTCCGACCAATCATCCGGGCGGGTGATAAATCCGTGCCATCCGGGCCTGCCGACAAAGGCAGGTTCCTCTATTTATTCTTCCGAACAGTTGTGGAGTCAGCTCCTTACAATGCATTAAAATTTTTAACTCAATCTATATTGGTGAATCTGGATCTACTGCCAACTGAGACTGCCAACTGAGACTGCTCACTGCCAACTGCCACTGCCACTGCCCACTGCGACTGAGACTGCCTACTACATAGTCAGCACCGCTCCAAACAACGTATCCCCACCCTCCTTCGAAAATTGAAAATATTTCTGCTGTTCACATTTTAATTTCAGATGCTTTTCAAACCATTCAATATTTTTTTCATTTTCATCGGCATATACGGAGCATGTGATATAAATGATTTTGCCGCCGGGTAATAATTTATTTGTCACTGTAGAAATTATCTTACGCTGTTTATTGATATAGCCTGATAATAGATCTTCCGTAAAATAAGAAAGCCATTCGGGTGTTCTTCCCCAGGTGCCTGAACCGCTGCAGGGAACATCGGCAATGATATTATTAAATTGCGGCAATTTGTTTAATTCTTTATCTGATGCTTTTTCCAGGTCTATCACATAGGAATTATAATTTTCATAGCCATTTCTCTCAAACCGCTCGTGTAAATTTTGAATGATGGATGGCCTTGTATCGCTGACAAATAATTGAATTTGCGGTTGCATTTCCAATAACAACAAACTTTTTCCTCCCGAACCGGCGCAGCAATCCCACCATGATTGATTTTTTTTTGGTTTAAATAATTCAGCCACATATTGCGACGCAATATCCTGAATCTCAAAATACCCATTTTCAAAACTTTCCAAAGTATCAAGCGGATAATGTTTGGAGAAGGAAATGATATCATCTGTTTCACGAAATTCCCAGTTCTTAATTTCTAATTCTTTTTTTACTTCCGATTCATTTCCTTTTTTGATCCGGATAAAAATAAAAGGTTTATTTTTTAAATATCTGTAAAATGCATTTGGATCAATTTCCTTACTTACCTTTTCAGCGAGTGGAAAATATTCAGAAAATTCAGATTGCTGATGATCAGAAATTGAATATTTTTCTGACCAGTAATTATAAAACCCCTCTAATATTAAATTTTTTTTCGAGGCCCAAATGATCATTTCCTGAACGGCCCTTTGCAATTCAGGTGTGAAATTGGCTGGGTCATTATTTGAAAGAATTACCTTGTTCCCTTTTGTCCTGAAATAGCCATACACCAATTCAGATAATATTCTCCTGTCGGTTGACCCCAGGTTTTTATTATTCCTGTAGAAATTGGCGAGATGTTGCTGCAATGGCACCGCTCCGGTATAACCACTGATCACTTCAACAGCATTCTTCATCTGAATTTCTTCCCGCATTCAACGAATAATTACATTTGCTAAAAATAAGATTAAAGATGATCAAAAAATTTCTTTCCCTGTTAGCAGCGTTTATGCCTTTCATTCTCCTCGGACAGGTGGCCTATTTTTCTATAGGTTACAACGTAAATTATTTTACTTCAGAAAATCTTGATTTTGTGGTTACAAGGTATAATGAAACAAGAACCTATCTTGATAAACAAATGAACTTGCCCCGTTATTTCGACGGACTCGATATGCATATCGGTACCGGCGAAAGGGTATTTACAGATTTTGGATTTTCATGGCGCAGTTCGAAAGTATCTGCAGAAGGTATTGACGCTACGGGTGTGAATAATGAGCGGGATCTAAAATACAAACATGGTGATTGGGGATTAGGTGTCGGATATTATTTTATCCAATCTGATTCAAAGATCGGTTTGGGATATTATCAAACATTTGGGTTTGAAAAAATTTCTACACGAGTGGGACCGGCAGATAATATCTCTGAAGTGGACTACGAAAAATTTTTTAGTGAATTAAATGCCGGGGGTGAAATATTTTTACAATCTCTTCTCGTATTAAATGAAAACACGGCATTTATTGTCAGGCCATCTTATCATTTCAGTTTTACCTCCACCGATTATGCGCCGGTAAATGCGATGATCAATCCTGCAACGGCAGGAAGCGATCCCGAAATACTGGAAAGCAAATTACACGGCATCGGTATTTCTGTGATGCTGGCCTTTGGAAGCTATGAAGACTAAGGTTTCTCCTCCTCATCGAGCATAAAACTCAGCGCACCTGATGGGCATTTTTTTACCTGATCAATTATAGCCTGCTTTTCTGCTCCATCCATATTGATCCAGGGATGCAATTTATAATTGAAAACCGAATTGAGTCCGCGGACACAATTACCAGAATGCCTGCAAAGTTTTGGTTGCCAGATCACTGTCAGTCCGCCTTTTTTATAAAGCTTTTTATCCATGACATCCGGATTTAAATTGATTTCTTGAAGTTAAACAATAATTTTGCAAAAATCATTTCAACAAACATGCAAAAAATAACCGAACAGCCGTCCAATTATCATCACCTCGAAAAAATGTCCATGCGTGAATTGTTGGAGAATATCAACAGAGAAGATAAAACGGTTCCGGCTGCAATAGAAAAAGTTATTCCTTCAATTGAAAAATTAGTAGATGATGTTGCAGATAAACTCATCAGCGGCGGCCGTTTATTTTATATTGGCTCCGGAACAAGCGGACGATTGGGAATTGTTGATGCAAGTGAATGTCCTCCCACTTTCGGTGTTCCCGATGGAATGGTTATTGGATTGATAGCCGGTGGAGATAAAGCAATTAGAAAAGCGGTTGAACATGCAGAAGATGATATGGAAGGCGGTTGGATCGACCTGAAGCGTTATCATGTTTCTAAAAAAGATATTGTGATCGGAATTGCTGCGAGCGGAACAACTCCTTATGTGGTTGGTGCATTAAAAAATTGTCGGGAAAAAGGAATATTGACCGGCTGCATAACCTGCAATACTGGCACTCCTTTGGCTTCACATGCTGATCATGTTATTGAAATTATTGTAGGTCCGGAAATCATTACGGGATCCACAAGAATGAAAAGTGGAACAGCTCAGAAATTATGTTTGAATATGATCTCCACAGCAGTGATGGTAAAGATCGGCCGCGTGGAGGATAATAAAATGGTGCATATGCAACTTACCAACGATAAACTGATTGACCGCGGAACCAAAATGATAGCTGAAGCATTGGGAATTTCCTATGAAGACGCTAACGAATTGCTACTGAAAGAGAAAAGTGTAAAAAAAGCGATAGATAACTACGGGAGGTGAAAGTTACGAATTATCCGGTTTTTTATTACTTAAAATAAATTTTTTTCTTTCCTCAATAAAAAATAATTTTCCGGATAAGGGAGATGCAATATGCAGGAAATAGAACCATTTTATAATTGGCTTGAATACTACACATCTGAAGAAGATGAGCTGAGTCCGTTTTATGGAAAAGAGTACAACGAGTTCGAATTTACAAACACTATTTATAATTATTTTATTCATCCACAATGGGACGAATTCGGTTCGTCGACCCTGTACATGAAAGTGTTGCTTGCTGATTATGATACCAATGTGGCCATATTTGAATTTATAGGTGAATGGAACGATACATTGTATAACGATATTATGTTTTTGAAACGCGACGTTATCGATGAATTTATACGCAATGGCATAAACAAATTTATTCTCATTGGCGAAAACGTTTTAAATTTTCACGGTGGCGACGACGATTATTATGAAGAATGGTTTGATGAAATTGATGATGGCTGGATAGCGATGATCAATTTCAGGGAACATGTGGAGGATGAAATGATTCGCACGCATATTGATCGTTATGTTTTACTAGGCACACCATTCAACAATCTCAACTGGCGAAAATACAAACCTCAAACCCTGGCATTGTTTATTGAGAATATGATGCAGAAGAGATTGGGGGTAGGAGGATAAGGAATTGAGCAAGATTGAGCAAGATTGAGCAAAATTTAGGTTTCCGATATATATTCATTAATTTTTGCTGATTACTCATTTTAAGATTGAACAAAATGAGTAATCAGTAATGAGTAATGAGTTTGATTCTGCTGCTGGATTAAATTCCTTCATTCCTCACTCCTCATTCCTTCCTCACCCCTCACCTCAAAATTTTCTTAAACCCTCGCCATTTCCTAATTAAAGCCCCGCACTTCTTTAATTTTATCGGAAATTAAACCGTGGAAACAATACCAACAGATAAGCTTACCCAATTTACCCGCACTTATTTATATGG
>JBIOHA010000239.1:0-4412 GCA_044448625.1 Chitinophagales bacterium
GCATTAAAAGTTACGAGTGACGAATACGAATGACGAGTGACGAATGAATAACAAATGAAAACCTGCGAGGTCTTATTTTGGGAATGAGAAATAAGCCAAAAAAAAAGTTACGAGTGACGAACACGAATTACGAGTGACGAATGAATAACAAATGAAAACCTGCGATGTCTTATTTTGGGAATGAGAAATAAGCCTAAAAAAAAGTTATGAGTGACGAATACGAATTACGAGTGACGAATGAATAATAAATGAAAACCTGCGATGTCTTATTTTGGGAATGAGAAATAAGTCTAAAAAAAAGTTACGAGTGACGAATACGAATTACGAGTGACGAATGTGGTCATCCCACCAAGTCTTTACTCACCACTCACCACTCACGATAATAGAATAACGAGTGACGAATGAATTAACCTTGATAAATATCATGGATACGGACCAGCCCGATACACTTATGGTTTTCCACTACGGGCAATACTGATAATTGTGAAGTCCGGTTTTCCATTAGATCAAGCGCTTCTTTTAAAGTTGCCACTGATGATACCGAAATGGGATTTTTTGTCATGATGTTTTTGACCAATAATTGAGTAAGGTCATTTTCATCAATTAAACTTCGTCTTACATCACCATCAGTAACCAATCCAATTAAATTATTTTCATGATCCACCACGCAGGCAGCACCGAGGTTTAATTTTGTCATGGCAATGATCAAACTTCTGAACGTATCATTTTCTTTAACAAGCGCAACTTCATTTAATTTATGCATAACGTCGGATACAACGAGCAAGAGATTTTTTCCTAATTGCCCGCCTGGATGAAAGCGTGCAAAATCTTTTTCAGTAAATCCTCTCGCTTCCATAAGTGCTACCGCCAGTGCATCGCCGATGGCCATTGCAACAATGGTAGAAGCAGTAGGTGCGAGATTTAATGCATCGGCCTCTTTTGTTACAGTTGCGTTCAAAATATAGTTTGATTGTTTTGCAATTGGAGAATTTATGTTGCCCACAATTGCAATTATTTTTGAACCAGACGATTTAAAGAATGGGATCAGCCGCAACATTTCCTCAGTGGTTCCACTTTTGGAAATAACGATAACCGGATCACCGTTTGCATAAACACCAAGGTCGCCATGAGCAGCCTCACCGGCATGCAAAAAAACTGTTGGTGTTCCGGTGCTGCATAATGTAGCTGTTATTTTTTCTGCAACTGCACCTGATTTTCCAATTCCGCATATAACCACCTTTCCATTGGAAGCTTTAATTAATTCGACAACCGAATTGAATTCATCATTCAAATTTCCTATTGCCTTTTTAATCTGGTCAGATTCAAATTCCAATACCTTTTTTGCGATATCGAGGTACGACATGATGGCGCCAAAGTTACAAATAACTAATAAAGCGTTGATCCTTATTTCACGATGATCTTTTCAGAAAATTCACGACCATTGATCTCGAATCTTAAAATATATAAACCGCTACTAAATGTGCTGATGTCAATATGGTGCGCCTGGTCATCAGCACTATTTACAAAAGTGTAATTCTTTAAGCGTTGACCATTCATGTTAAAGATGTTCGCATAAAACACCGTTTTTTCAGGCAGCCCCGATTGTATGATAATTATACCTCCTGAGGGATTTGGATAAATATGATAAGTTTCGTTGCTGATGATATCCGGTAATGTTGCTGTTTTGTATTCCAGGCATTTTTCCTCCTCAAGAAACGGATAAATGGCCTGAATTTGTGAAGTGAAATTTTTCAACAGGTCAACACCATCGATATTATCATTTGGCGTTTCGGGTTGTGCAAAAATATAAGCGAACTCAGCGCATAATTCGTCGCCTGCATTTAAATTATATGGGCCGGTACTTCCATACACTCTTCTGTCAGCAGGGGGATTACTTTCACTTACCTCGGACCACTCATCTAAATTTCGAGGATTACCACTGAACATAAAATTTGTTTCAATAGCATCTGGCGAAGAATCATAACCATTTCCTCCATAGGTCATTTGAACACCATCACGAAATTTTGCATCCATACATAACCAGGTCTGTTCTGCCGTAATAGGATAACCAAGAACGCTAAAATCGCTGTTGCGATACATAAATGCATGGAGATCATTTGTTAAACTGGTACAGCCAAATGCAGGAAGTTGATCGCCATAATTTATAGGTGTTGGACCATCAACCATGTCGCCATTATAAACATAAAATAAATTTAAACTGCTGTCGCAACCAACATAATCATCGTCGTAGGCACCAAGATCAAAAGATGAAAATATCCCGGCAAATAAATTGGAATAATTCCGGTCGCCGCGATTTATTATTTTATAATTTACAAAAACGGTATTTCCCAATGCGGAATTTAATTCGGAATAATATCCGTACAACATTACATGCACTTCGAGGTCGCTGCGGGGATTAGTGCTTAATTCATCGTAATCACCATGATCATTATAGATCGCATATATGGCCACATCACCTTTTATTACGGGATGATCACCCGAACCGGGCTCATAAAATTTATTTGCATTATAATCAACAAATGGTGCAAGCATTTCAGAAGCCCCATATGTTGTATCACCATTTCCCGGCCAGTTTATTATTGCTTCTGGCATTTGATAGTCAGGGCTATAAAAATTGTTTTTGTGATCTTCAATTTGCTCAGCGGTAATTTTCCATACGCGATTATATTTATTGATAATTAATTCGGTAATATTGTTGTCGAAACCATCAAACTTTTCAGTATAGGGACCAATTTTAATTTCTTCAGGATTGAAATACCAGTTAGGGGCAAGGTCGCGGTATAGACCATCCTGGTCAATTCCAACAAGCCATAACCAGGTTCCAACAACAGGAGATACTAAACCGGTAGCCGGAGCATAGAAATAATTCGGATGCGAATAACCATATCCAATTGTGCCTGTTGCATCTAATGTTGTTTTAATATTATTTACATCGAGGATATAATCATATGGCAAAGTTTGAGTTCGCGAACCTTTGCAAATAAACAAGATCAAAAGAATGAGTGGGTACCTGCATGTTTTCATTCTTTCAAAAATACGGATTTGAGTGTTTTTATTGTCGGATGACTGTAATATTAAATCACCAAATTGTCAGAATTTTCGATGATCAATTTCTTTATATAATTGTTCTTCCGGTAGATTTTTAAAATAGGCATAAGTAATTTTCAATCCCTGTTCGCGATTTACCTTCGGCTCCCAGTCGAGTATTTTTTTGGCAAGTGAAATATCAGGCTGCCGTTGTTTGGGATCATCAACCGGTAATTCCGTGTGAATGATCTTTTGTTTTGTTCCTGTAAGCAAAATGATCTCTTCGGCAAATTCATTGATGGTGATCTCATCAGGATTTCCCAAATTTACTGGATCGGGATAATCAGATAACAAAAGGCGATAAATCCCTTCCACAAGATCATCCACATAACAAAAAGATCGTGTTTGTGTACCGTCGCCAAAAATGGTAAGGTCTTCTCCGCGAAGTGCCTGACCGATAAATGCCGGCAATACCCTGCCATCGTTCAATCGCATCCTGGGGCCATAAGTATTAAATATTCTTGCAATTCTCGTTTCTAAATTATGGTAGGTATGATATGCCATGGTGATCGCTTCCTGAAATCTTTTTGCTTCATCATATACACCCCTGGGGCCAACCGGATTTACATTCCCCCAGTAATTTTCATTTTGCGGATGCACCAATGGATCGCCATAAACCTCAGAAGTAGAAGCTACGAGTATTCTCGCTTTTTTTGTTTTCGCCAGCCCCAGTAAATTATGCGTTCCCAATGAACCTACCTTTAATGTTTGGATGGGGATCTTTAAATAATCGATGGGGGAAGCGGGTGAAGCAAAATGTAAAATATAATCGAGGTGGCCCTCAACATCCACAAATTTTGAAACATCGTGATGAATGAATTTAAAATTTTCGAGATCAAATAAATGTTCAATATTTTTTTTATCGCCCGTAATTAAATTATCCATGCCCAGCACAAAATATCCTTCATGAATAAATCGATCGCATAAATGTGATCCGAGAAATCCTGCTGCTCCGGTGATTAGTATTTTCTTCATTGTTTTGTTCTGAGTTCTGGGTTCTGAGTTCTGGGTTGGGATATCTTCAATCATCGACAATTATGGTTATGACTAGTTGTTATTGGAATAAAATTGTTCTGAGTTCTGGATTATTTTCTGTTTTTATATCCCGGGCCCTTAAAGTTGGAGTTTTGTAAATAGGTTATCAGTTTTTGATTTTTCCCATTTATTAGTTCAACTGCATTATATGCAAAGTCGAATTCGGTATTATTAATATAATTTCTGTCAAGGGCTCTGTATAATTGGGATTGAGATTCTCCTCCGGAGCCTTTGGAATATCTGAGGAAATTAACTAATTCAGGATTTCC
>JBIOHA010000240.1:0-4405 GCA_044448625.1 Chitinophagales bacterium
ATCCTGGGAGAATTTAAAACAGGCTACTATCAGCCGGGGAGTTATACCATCCAGGTATCAGCTGGTGGATGTGCAACAAAATTATTTGAGGCCACGGATTTAAATTCCGGTGAAACAACAACAATAAATGCAACCCTCATCTGTGATGAAACTGCAATTACTAACGAAACAACTTCCTCGTGGAATGTCTATTTTAATGCTGAAGCCAAAAATATACTGGTTAATTATGAGCTAGCGAATAATGGCAGGTTGATAATATTTAATGCTTACGGTCAAAAAACTTTTGATAAACTGATCAATGGAAAAGGAGATATAAATATTTCAACTGAAAAATTTTTACCCGGTGCTTATTTCGTGAGTTTCACCGGTGGGAATTCAATACTTTCTGAGAAGATCATTATTTATTAATTATCAGGCGCTGCATTTTACAATAATATTACAAAGTTGCCGCATTTCGATATTAGTTTTACTTAAAATTGAAGTATGAAGATATGCGTTCTCAGAAATTGCTCATTATTAATTTTACTGACTTTCTTATTTTCAGATCTATCGGCGCAATATAATTTATCGCTGTCGGCAAATTTTACCTATCCTGCCTCTTATGAAATGAGTGGTTGCTGGGGTTATACTGATAGTACAGGAAATGAATATGCCATAATCGGAACATCTGAAGGCACCTCAATACTCGACGTTACCATTCCCGCTGTCCCGGAAGAATTATTTTTTATTGATGGGGAAACAAATATTTGGCGTGAAGCAAAGGTTTGGAACAACCATGCTTATATTTCCACTGAAGCAGCTGGTTCAGGAATGCTCATTATCGATTTAAATAATTTACCACTGTCAATAGATACGATCACATTTAAAGGTGATAGCATACATCCTTTCAACACCGCACATACAATTTTCATTGATGAGAATGGCATTTGTTATTTATTTGGATACAATGTTTTAATCGGAGCGAATGAAGGTGCATTTATTGTTGACCTGAATCCCGATCCTATGCATCCGGTTTATTTAGGAGAGTTCACAGGAAATTATATTCACGATGGATTTGCCAGGAACGATACGTTATGGGCCGCAGAAATTTACCAGGGGAAATTTGAAGCCCTTGATATTAGCGATAAATCGGATATTGTTTTAATTGGAACACAAAATACCGGTGCGCTCGCAACACATAACTGCTGGCTGAGTGATGATGGAAAATATTTATTTACAACGGATGAAACTCCCCTTGGATTTATAGAAAGTTATGATGTGAGTGATGTTACCGATATTAAAAAACTGGATGCCGTTAAACATGGAGCTTCCACATCAACCATTGCACATAATACATATTATTTGAACAGTTATATCGTAACAGCACATTATTCGGAAGGTGTTTCCATTCACGATGTAAACCAGCCGGACAATATGATAGAAGTTGCACACTATGATACAACCCCTGGCGGACTGAGTGGATTTGAGGGAGTTTGGGGTGTATATCCATATTTTAATTCGCAAACAATTATTGCTACCGACAGAATGGGTGGCGTATTTATTTTACATCCGGAATACGAACGTGCCTGTTACCTGCAGGGTTTTGTTACCAATGCCACAACATTGGCAAATATCTTCAATGCGAAAATTAAAATAATAAGTACGCCCGCAGTAGATAGTACTGATCTTTTAGGTGAATATAAAACCGGTTACTTTCAAAGTGGTTTATACGATATAGAAATAAGTGCAGCCGGTTGCGCAACAAAAATTTTTAATGATATCGTTCTCGACCATGGGGAAACAACAACACTTAATGCAGCACTTGACTGTTGGCAGTTGGGTATCGAAACCTCGAATATACATATTGAATTCGATGCATTTTATATTTCTGCCGAACAAACAATTCAAATAAATTATGATTTAACTGCTGCTGCTGGTTTAGACATCCGGCTTATCAATTCAATGGGGCAAATTATTCAGTCAGAGAAAATGGATGCTCACGGTGAAACAATATTCCCTGCTCAAAACCTGATTCCCGGTATATATTTTATTGAGATCGGAAATGCAAGTAAAAAAGTTATGGTGTATTAGTTAATTCTTCCTTTCAGCCTCATTTCTCTTTCTATATCTTTACCGGCGATAATGCGCATTACCTTGTCGGCCATATTATTGATTTGTTGCATGCATTTATATGCACAGGTTTTACCCACCTATGGCGATAGCCGAACAGGCACCACAGGCTGGCAATTCCTGAAGATTGCCCCTGATGCCAGGTCTGCCGGACTGAGCGAAAGTTTTCTTGCAATTGTCAATGATGTTTCATCGCTTTATTGGAATCCTGCCGGGTTGACGCAACTCGATACAAATAAATTTAATTTCTCCATAGCATATACAGATTATGCTGCGGGCACAAGTTTAAATTTTGGTGGAATTACTTATCGTATAAATAAAAATACTTTGGTCGGTATTAGTATGCAGTATTTTGACGCAGGTGAAATGAAGGTAACAACTGAATTTTTACCTTTTGGAAACGGGCAAACATTTAGAGCAACAGATATTGGGCTCGGAATTTCCTTAGCAAAGGAATTAACCGATCAATTCAGTTTTGGCGTAACGGCAAAATATATTCGCGAAGACCTCGCTACAGTGCATAACCAAAATATTGTTTTTGATTTTGGATTTCAATATGATATCGGCATTCAGAACACAAGATTCGCTGTCGCTATTTCCAATTTCGGATTTAATACAAAACCGGGTGGTGATATTGTTGTTGTCAATTTAAATGAAACGTATACCGCTTCAGATTTTACCGAAATTGCAGTACCTACTGTTTTCAGGCTCGCATTTGCGTGGGATGCGATAAAAACGGATAAAAATATTTTAACCACTTCCCTTCAACTCAATCACCCAACCGACAATAATGAAACTTATAGTTTAGGAGTAGAATATATCTGGAAGCAATTGTTTTACGCAAGAACAGGCTATACATTTGCTACTGATGAGAGCGCATTGCCTGCTTTTGGTTTTGGTATTTATCTGAAACGTCGGTACGGGACTATTAAATTTGATTATGGATTTAACTATTTGAATACACTTGGCTCTATCAATAAAATTGGAATTGCATATACATTACCATCACGACAAAAAAATAATAATACTGATCTGCATTAAATGAAAAATATAAAACTTACCATAGGATTTCTATTGTCAATATTTTTATTGAGCGGTTGCGATTTTTTATTTGGAACCAGAGACGATACGGTTGTTGATGAAATATTTGATGAGGGCGCAATTGATCCAGATGTTATACAGGATGAAGTTGGGTATGTTCCCATCCTTCCGTTCTGGAATAATTTTTCTGATCCGGTTGATGTTTTTTGTGGTTATGATGAATTGATCTATGTTATCGACAACAATGGTTTGAACATCCTTGATCAAACCGGGCAAATATTTAATACATTTTATATTCCGGGGGCTACAGATATCACACAAGACAGGCGGCTCCATACTTATGTTGCCGGTAGGGTAGAAATTGACGTTGATGATGATGGCATTTTAGAAGATCTCGCAGCCATTTATCATTTAACCGGCACCTCAACAGGAAATATACAGATCATTGATACATTGATCCAGCCTTTTTGTGATGCTTCGAGAAATATTACTGCTTTCAGGGGTGAAGAAGATGAAGCAGTAGAATTTACCGGATTAGCAACAACGGCTGATAATACTTTATATGTTACACGTAAAGGTCCGGCAAATGATCTCGCAGGAATTGCACGACCCGATAATTCAATTTTATTTTTTGATGAAACGGGAAATAATATCGGTTATGCAAACGGATTATCTCCCACCACTGGCAATTTAAAATCCACCTGGGATATTTCATCTATTGCCACTTTCGCAGCGCCCCCTCAAAGTTTATCAGGTATTTCTTCATCACCGGAATTTATGATCACACTCACTAATGAGAATGCACCGTATAAATGTTTATGGATAACACAAACTTCTGATCCCGAAGCCGGCATCTCCTACGGCGAAAATGCGCTGCTCACCATTTTTGATTTTACAAAAGCTGATCGTTTTCTTTATGAACCCGATCGTTTTTCAAATCCAACAGATGTATATATTGCTCCCGATTTTACAGGATATATTTTTTTGGTTGATAGCGAGAAAGATTCCTTATATCAATTTACCCGGAAAGGATATGAAGGCGTAAATCCACCTGCAGGGTCAGCAACAACAAAACAGATCATCGCAAGTTTTGGAGGCGATGGCAACGGGCCGTTTAATTTTGCTGCACCAAACGGGGTTGCCTATTTAAGAGGAACTGTTTATGTGGCTGATAAAGGCAATGGGAGAATCTGCAGATATAAATTAAGTACCGACCTTGAATAGCCTCACTCATTCAAAACGTATTTCACGCATC
>JBIOHA010000241.1:0-4393 GCA_044448625.1 Chitinophagales bacterium
CCCTATTCAACCCCGCCTTTGCCAACCCTTCGAGGCTTGTTTTATATTCTTCATTGGGCATGTCGATGCAGAGCTGATAATAATATTTTGCTTTTGAGAAATCGTTTTCCTTTTCGTAGATGATGCCAAGTTGCAATGCTGCGTTTGCTGCATAAAAATATGGGAGGTCTTCACCGATCTTTATTGTGGAGAGGTAAAAGCCTTTCGCTTTATCGGGCTGACCAGCAGCATGCCATATCCTCCCGGCACGATAAGTAAATTCCGCTTTATCGCGTTCATCAGAAAAATTATCAATGCTTTTTCCTTCGAGTTGTTGCATCGCCTCTTTGTAATAGCCACCGTCGAATAATAGCCTCGATTTTAACAGGGTAGCATTAGGAATATGTTTACTTTCTGCTTCATATAAAGCTTGCTTATCGTCATCGATAAGATCGTCGCCACGGGCTTTTACATAATACATGTATTCCCAGTATTTTTCTTTGTCGCCATTCAGCAATGCATTCCATGCCATTTTCTGATAAGCTTCCTTGATATAATTTTTTCCCTTATAATTTTGAATGAATTTTTCGAAATAAGATGATGCATCAGCTTCAAGTTTTCTTGTTTTGGCTAATCCAAGCATAAAATCGAGATATTGATAAGGAAAATAATCTGCTCCGGTAGGTTTATTTTTTAGTATTGAGATTGCGAGGTCATTTCTACCGGTACGCATGGCTATACTCGAAACAAAAAAGACATTGAGCAGGTTTGTTTTTGTGTCGAGATCTTTTACAATATTCCATGAGGTGACGTCATCTTTTCCCAGGTATAAAATTAAAAATGCATAATAGAGATAAACTTCGTGCTCAAAAATAAATTCATGTGTTTTTGAATATTCAAAAATGGATTTCAATTCTTTTAATCCCTGGTCAATGGTTCCATCCATCCCTAATAAATTCACACCCCATTTATATTGATCCGGAATTGCGCCCACAATAGCATGCAACATGCCCAGGCTTTTTTTATTGGCGACAAAGTCAGGAAATTTTTTTTGATTTTCCTCCAATAATAAATATGCTTTCCGCACGTCGGTGAAGGCACTTAAATATTCCTCAAACTTTAATTTGGAAAATGCCCATTGTATCAGTAATTCGGCTTTGCAATATAAAAAATAAGGAGAGTTCTTATCGCCTGTTTCAAGTTTATCGAGCCTGATATTTTTATTGGGTTCAAGCCTTTTGAATTCAGCTTCATTCTCATCGATATAGGTGGTTAACCAATCGATATAATTTTCAACATAATAAGGAATCAGGTTTTGCGGATTTTCTTTCTTCTCAAGTTCCAACAATTGCTTTCCCTTGGTAAAGCGCAATTCCTGAATATAATTATACGCCTGAATGCAACGTGGATTAAAATCATATTTCTGTGCAGCGCAAACTTGCACAATAAAAAAAGCCAGGAAGAAAATTTTCAGTCTCTTCATGGCTTAAAATTCATTAATTTATTTTAATACCCTATCAGAATCTAATCAGGCGTCCATAATTGTATCGTCCACTAACACGCGACCGCAATGCTCGCAAATGATGATCTTCTTTGCCTGCTTTATCTCTGCCTGGCGCTGCGGTGGAACTACAGAAAAACACCCGCCACACGAGTTACGGGATACTGAAACCACAGCCAATCCATTGCGATAAGAGGTTCTTATCCTGTAGTAAGCACCCAGCAAACGCGGTTCAAGATCCTTTTCAGCCTTTGCTGCTTTTTTTGCTAATTCCGTTTCTTCTTTTTCAGTTTCTTCAATAATACGCTCCAGCTCTTCCTTCTTTTTCTTCAGATCTTTCTTTTTATTGTCGAGCGCAGTTTTTGCATCCTCTATTGCAATAGCTTTAGCATCTTTTCCAACTGCGGCTTCTTTTATCCTTTTCTCACCCAACTCAATATCGAGCCTGTTCAATTCGATCTCTTTTGTAAGCGCATCGAACTCGCGACTGTTTTTTACGGCATTTTGTTGTTGCTCGTATTTTTTGATCTGGGTCTTAGCTGTTGAAATGGTATTTTTTCTACCTGCAATATCTGATTCAATTTCCTTCATTTCACCCTCAAGTTTCTGCATCCGGGTTTCAAGACCAGCGATCTCATCTTCAAGATCGCTCACTTCCATAGGGAGTTCGCCCTTCAATATCGTGATATCATCAATTTTAGAATGAATTTTCTGGAGTTTCCAAAGCGACTGCAAACTTTCTTTAACAGTCATTTCCTTTACTGCTGCCATAATTTAGATATAATTAATCGGATTAGTATTGATTTTTGAAAAATGAACGGCAAAGGTAGGGAATTTTTTCATTAAAAGGTCTGAAAGGAGCCGTATCGTATGGTGTTCGCTCTCATAATGGCCAATATCCGCGACGATGATCTTTCCATCAGCATCAAAAAACTGGTGATATTTAAAATCTGCAGTAATAAATATATCGGCCCCGGCCCTTATTGCGTCATTTAATAAAAAACTTCCCGATCCACCACATACTGCAACTGTTTTGATCTTTTTATCGGGTAATGCTGTATGTCGAATGACCTGGCAATTCATAGCCTGCTTAATAAACAACAGGAATTCGATTGGGTTCACAGGTGCTTTAAGATTTCCAACCATTCCTGCCCCGGCCCTCAGAAATTTATTATCCAATGAGTAAATATCATAGGCCACTTCTTCATATGGATGGGCCTTTATCAATGCGTCGATAACCTGCCGCTCAAGATTTGATGGAAAAATTACTTCAATCCTTGTTTCGGGTTCAAGGTGTTCAATTCCTTTGGTGCCTGTATGCGGATTCGATGCTTCGTTCCCCCGGAAAGTACCCGTGCCCTCCATATTAAAACTACAATGATCATAATTTCCTATTGAACCAGCCCCGGCATTGAATAAAGATGTTCTTACATCCCCAGCATCGCCATGGGGTGCAAAAGTGACCAGCTTTTTAAGGAACCCGCTTTTTGGTGAAAGGATCCTGCAGTCAACCAAACCAAGTTTTTCAGATATCGTCCTGTTTACACCATCAAAAACATTGTCGAGGTTGGTATGAATAGCATATATCGCAATGTTATTCCTAATGGCTTTGATTATTGTTCGCTCCACATAATTTGCACCCGTAATTTTCTTTACCCCGCTGAATACGATAGGATGGTGTGCAATAATGAGATTACACTCAAGTGAAATTGCCTCATCTATTACTGCCTCTATTGAGTCGAGACAAACCAGAATACCTGTCACCTCCTGATCATGACTACCCGTTATCAGACCGGCATTGTCATAATGTTCCTGGAGAGATAAAGGCGCAATGGCTTCGAGGTAGTTGGCGACTTCCGAGATTTTCATCTGGCGAAATTAATGAATACCACCGGGGTGAAAAGGCACAAAAAACATTGAATGTGCTAAAATACGATCAATGGATTATTTCAAGTCGTGAATAAAACAGCGCTTCATTCAGTTTTGCAACAACAAAATAATTACCCGATGGTAATCCGGTCAGATTCAACTCTCCGGCATTTGACGAAATTGTTTGACGTTTTATTAAACCTCCCAGTTCATTAAAAATTTCTATGGTGTTTTCGTTATTAATATCCACAAGATGATAATAAAAAATACCACCGGAAACAGATGGATAGATATTAAACATCCGGGGATCGGATTCAATAATATTCACTCCATCGTTATCGGTAATGTGAACCAGGATGTCAGGGATGATATAAGCAGCATAAATAGAATCGGAGGTGGTGATCGAACAGGTGATCAGTGCAATTTCTTCAAGTTCCTCAACGGGATCATCATATAAATAAACATTTACAATCCTTGCAATAAGCGCACTGTCATCTTTAAATTTATAATTTACAACAACACCATGTCCTTTTCCAAGATCGAGATCATCATCAGGATCAAAATTTATGGTGACTGTTGCGGTAGGAATACTTGATAAAACAACAGAAAACGCTGCACTATCACCCTCTACACCTGCAAGTGAAGAGGTATCAGTAAAAATAATTCCAGGTGGAAGGTCATTGTCGAAAATAGTTATTGAAAAAGGGTCTATAAAATAACTGCTGTAATCAACATCTGTAGTAACGATATTAAAACTAACATTTCCGAAATGATCTCCTTCAAAAAGAGGATCATCATATGCTTTCACAATTGCAATATGATTGGTTAAAGCAGAAGCGTTCGGAGCAAATACCAATTCAACGGCTTCACCCGGTGCACCTGTAATTCTTAATTGCCCATCGGGAATTACGCTAATGAAAACGGTATCATCAGGCACTGAATTTAATGATATTGTTACAGGAACATCACCGGTTCCTTCCGTTAATTCCAAAACGGGCGGCAATGAAAAATTAATTCCGGGTGCACTGTCATTATCATAAATAG
>JBIOHA010000242.1:0-4392 GCA_044448625.1 Chitinophagales bacterium
CTCAAGAGCGACCGGTGCTAACTAAGATGTGATTTTAAACAACATTAATGAAGAAGCTTATTTTTACTCCTCTGCTGCTTGGCGTTATAATTAATGTCTCTGCGCAAAAAGATTGTTCTCACGACCACACTGGACTAATTCCAATAACTGATCTCGGTACCGAATTTTATCGCGGTTTTATGGGTGGATTGTATCCTGATGGCACCAGCAACCGGCCTTCAGACCACCAGACTGCCTGTATTGAACATGTTCAACAAATTCAACCACTCGATTACGATGGTAATTATGATGAAGACGGAAAGATCGTTATGCTTTCGATCGGGGCTTCCAATCCAAGCAGTGAATTCGATAAATTTTCAACTTTTAGTTTTTATTACCCGGGTTTGAACGATAAACTTGCCTTTGTAAATGGATGCGTTGGTGGATACGGAATTCAGGAAATGGTACCGGGTGGTGATTATGTAAATTCGCTGCTCGATGGATTGCTTTATAATGGTTATAGTGCCGAACAGGTGCAGATATGCTGGCTTGAAGAAGAAAACACGCAAGAAGGTGACACGGCATTTCCCTCCGCATCGTTGAATCTGGTTGGTGACTTTCTCAATTTGCTTACACTCGTAAAAACATTATTTCCCAATGTAAAAATTTGTTATTTATCCGCAAGGGCTTATTCGGGCTATGCAGATCCCGTTGACCTGACAATTGATAACGGACTTGAATTTCCAAGAGATTATATGAATGGATGGACAATTAAATGGGTGATCGAAAATATTATTAATCATGTACCTGGATATGAATATGATGGACCATCGGCAACGATTCCACTTGCAACCTGGGGTACTTATCATTGGACAGACGGTTCAACGCCGCGAGCAGATGGTTTATTTTTAGATTGTGCAACCGATGTAACAGAAGACGGTTTGCATTTAACCGGACCGGGAGAAATTAAGATCGGGCAATTAATGTATAATTACTTTTTATCGGATACCACCGCGAAATACTGGTATTTTAAAGAAGGATATAACGGGATAAATGACGAGCAAAATGGAAATGCCGCGTTAAATATTTTCCCCAATCCGGTTGACGGTAATACTTTAAATATTGAATGCGAAGGATTGGTAAATACAGGTGATTTTAATATCAACATCCGCTCAATGGATGGTAAAATTGTATACGCAGCAACGAAAAAAAATTCCGGGAACCTGAGCGTCGAACTTCCTGAAATTATTAATGGGATTTATTTATTGACAGTAGAATCGCAGCATCAATTGATGAACAGCACATTTGTTATTGCAAATTAAGTGGTGAAAAAATATTAATTCAATTCATGCCATATTAGCGAAGCAGAACCTAAAATAGCTGCTTCGCTTTCTTTTAATCCGCTCGGCAGAATCGGGATCTTGTTTTTATATATTGGCAATAAATATTTTTCGAAGCTTTCAATTGTTGGTTTAAATATCAGCTCGCCTGCCTGGGCAAGTCCTCCGAATAAAAATATTTTTTCCGGCCTGGTATAACATACCGAGTTGGATAATGCAAATCCTAAGATCTCGCCGGTTTTATTAAATGATTCAAGTGCAATCAGATCTCCATCTATCGCTTTTTTATATATCTCGGCACTGTCTATCATGTTACCTAAACTTGTTCTGAATTCATCAAGATTTTGGTTGCGCAATAATTCATAATATGTTTTTACAATTCCGGGGGCACTCGCATATTGTTCAAGGCAACCGTTTCTACCACATGGACATTCTCTTCCTTTTCTGTAAACAATGGTATGGCCCACTTCTCCGGCAAGACTATCATAACCATAAACTATTTTCCCATTCACTACTATGCCACTGCCAAGCCCTGTTCCAAGCGTGATGAATAAAAAATCTTTAATTCCTTTTGCAGCACCAAAATACATTTCACCTATCGCAGCAGCTTTTGCATCATTGGTCAATGCAGCAGGGAGCGAAAATTTTTTCTCAAAGAATTCTTTTAATGGAATAATTCCTTTCCACGGTAAATTAGGTGCGAATTCAATGGTTCCTTTATAATAATTTCCGTTAGGAGCACCAATTCCGCAACCCACCAGTTCAACACCAAGTTTTTCAGCCGAAGCAGTCGCCCATTTAAAAAGGTCGTCAGGTAATTTTTCTGGGTTTGGATATCCTTTGGTTTTGGCTTTATCGGTGATAAGAATATTTCCTTCGCGGTTAACAAGACCGAATTTAATTCCTGTTCCCCCAATATCGACTCCCAGTGCAACTTTATTCATAATTCTCGTTTATTAATCTTTAATTTCCTATTAACCGGCGATGGTAATTTAACTGGCCAAGGTGATAATTTAAATGTGCCAATAAATAAACGAGGGCATAACCGATTGTTTTTCCTTCGCCAAATTTATCGGTAGGATATAATTTTTCCATGTCATCTTCCGGCAACGACTCAATAACCGAAATTACCATTTCGGTTGTGGCAGTAAGGTCAGCCAACAAAGTTTGCTTCGGAATATTTTTATCCGAAAATTCACGGTCGCGGTCGCGAACAAAACCGGTATTACCTAAAAAAGTGCCGATAAAATAATTCAGGTTTCCAATAAGGTGAAGCACAAGATTGCCACCGCTATTTGCAATACCGGGTGCAATTTTCCAAATATCCTCTTCTGTGGAATATAAAGTGATCTCGTTTATAAGTGCGGTGAGGTTTTTTAAATAAACTTCTTTAATAGAGCTGACCATGATATTAATTATTTTTTATGAAACCAATTTTTATTTCTTCAACCACAGCGGGGTCAAGCAGCGACGAAACATCGCCGAATGCATCAGATTCATTTGCGGTTATTTTTCTCAATATCCGCCGCATGATCTTCCCGCTCCTGGTTTTCGGCAAGCCCGTTACTACCTGTATTTTATCGGGTTTTGCAAAAGGGCCAATTATTTTCGATACATATCCGTTAATTTCCTCCCTCAATAAAATCTCATCATCAATTTGCTTATCGCATATTACGAAAGCATAAATTCCTTGTCCTTTTATTTCGTGTGCAAAACCAACTACGGCGCTTTCTATTACATGCGGGTGTTCATTTATTGCATTTTCCACTTCGGCGGTTCCGATCCTGTGACCGGAAACATTTATTACATCATCTACCCTGCCTATTATCCTGTAATTTCCATTTTCATCTCTTTTACATCCATCACCACTAAAATACAATTCCGGAAATTGCGAAAAATAATTTAGCCGGCATCTTTCATGGTCGCCATAAGTTGTTCTGATAATGGAAGGCCATGGGAATTTAAAACATAACAAGCCTTCAGCAACCTGGTCCATTACTTCAACGCCGTTGCTATCGACTATCACCGGTTGAATTCCCGGTAAAGGTAAGGTAGCATAACAAGGGATCAATGGTGTTATATTGGCAAGTGGTGAAATTAATATGCCTCCGGTTTCTGTTTGCCACCAGGTATCAACCAAAGCGCAATTATTTTTTCCGATCTTTTCAAAATACCAATGCCATGCTTCTTCGTTGATCGGTTCGCCAACAGTGCCTAATGTTTTTAAGGATGATAAATTGTATCGGTTTATAAATTCATCACCAAACAACATTAAACTTCTGATCGCTGTTGGAGCAGTATAAAAGATATTGACGTGGTGTTTTTCTATCACCTGCCAAAATCTTCCAGCATCGGGAAATGTTGGAATACCTTCAAACATTAATGTGGTAGCTCCATTTAGCAAAGGGCCATAAACAATATATGAATGACCTGTTATCCACCCGATATCTGCCGTACACCAAAAAATATCATTGCTTTCATATTGAAATACATTTAAAAAACTATATGCGGCATAAACCATATATCCACCGCAAGTATGTACAACACCTTTAGGCTTACCTGTCGACCCGCTGGTATATAAAATGAACAATGCATTTTCCGCATCCATTTCTTCTGCAGGTAAATCATCAGGAGAATTTTCAATTGCATCATCCCACCAGATATCTTTTTCTTTATTCCACAGAACATCAATCTGCGTTCTTTTTTTTACGATGACCTTTTCTATGGAATTACAATTTTTTATTCCTTCATCAACAATCTCTTTAATTGGAATAATTTTATTTCCGCGAAATGCGCCATCGCTGCAAATAACTATTTTACACTGAGCATCATTTATCCTTTCACTTAACGATTGTGCCGAAAATCCCGCAAATACCACCGAATGAATAGCGCCTATTCTTGCAGCAGCTAGCATTGCAATGGCAAGTTCAGGTATCATAGGCATATAAATGCAAATTCTGTCACCTCTGCTGATACCGTTTGAACTTAAAACATTGGCAAACTTGCATACAAGGATATGCAATTCTTTATAGGTGATTTTAACATCTTTTTCTTCGGGGTTATTCGGCTCCCA
>JBIOHA010000243.1:0-4391 GCA_044448625.1 Chitinophagales bacterium
ATTTTTCTTTATTATTAAAATAATTGAAAGGAGGATATATATTTCCTGCTTCATGATATCTTTTCGTTTAACAAAGAGAATAAATATAATTCCGCAAAAAATAAATGCAGGGTGTATAATATTCCTGAACACAAACAAAATATTAGGAGAGTCATAATGCTGCCAGCCATCGAGATTGTAAAAGTCTTTTTTAAAAAAGTTGAGGAGCGACCATTGCTGCGGCACATAAAAATAGGCGAGTGCAGAATTACCCGCTTCAACGTTCCAAAATAGAAATCGATGCCTAAATAAAAACTCAGGGATAGATAAAATCAGCAGTGGAAGGATTGTAATAAGGAAATATTTCCATCTCCCAGACCTGATGATTATTTGAATGATAATAATGGCAGGGATGAGGAGAATAATAGCCGAAGCATATCTGGTATAAATTGCTGCAGCGCCGAATATGGAAAGTGCTACAAGTTGTTTTAATTCATTTTCTGTTCTGAATAAAAAGAAATAATAAATAAAGCCCAGGCAGAGGAAAATATTCATCATGTCGCTCATGGCTATCAAACTAAATCTTAAAATATAGGGTGATAGGATAAAGAAAACTAAAATGTAGAGCAGTTTACTTTTTTCTTGCGGCTTGTAAATGAAATCCAATATTTTATTCAGGTAGATAAATGCCAATACAAGTGATAGCATTGAAATTAACTGCAGGGTGAAAATATCGTTTCCGATCAAGAGACCAACAAGGAATCCAACCATTGGATATGCAGCCGGAAATACAGAATAGGGCATTTCCTTTTGAGAATATCCTCTTAATATTTTTATATACTCATAACTATCCTGCCCAAACAAGCCGTTGAATCCCGAAAGGATTTGAATGGTAAATAACAGCACAAGAATTATAAAACAGAAGAAATAAAGTGGATTTGGTTTGAAAAAACTGATCAACTTTCCCATCGGGGGTAAAGTTAGCCAGATAAATTAAAGCCTGAGTGCTTCATCTTCCTCCGTTAATGAAGTTGGGTTATGGTTAAATTCTTTTTTGATTTCATCTTTTTTTAATTGCCGGAGAATAATTAGTTCAGCGAGAATGGCAGGTGCCTCTTCTGGTAAATGTTTTGCCAGCAGTGATTTTGCCTTTTCCTCATCAACATCAATGCGGTAAAGTATCCAAAGCAATTTCTCGAAATTATGATCCATTAAATAAGCTATCATTTCTGTCAGCTTAATTTTTAGGTCATCTTGTGAAACAACAACCGGGGCGGGATCTGATAATTCGATTTCACCAAGTAAAGCGATTTCAGTAAGCGTGGATTGTATCCAGGTTTTTGTTGGAGCCATTAATGAGTTGGTAATTATTTTCATTTTAGATTAGAAATATCATGCCATCTTTTCGAGCACTCCCGTTCCAAATAATGCGAAATCATATTTCACCGGATCATAAGGATCAAAGGCTTTTAAATTTTCTGTGAGTTCAATTGCCGTAAGCCAATCGGTTGGTTTTCTTTCAATAAGTCCCCAACTCCTCGCTACCCTGTCGACGTGCACATCAAGCGGGCATATTAACTGGCTTGCTTTGATGTTTTTCCATAATCCGAAATCAACACCGGTATCATTATTTCTTACCATCCATCGCAAAAACATATTCACGCGTTTACAGGTGCTTTTAGACAATGGTGTAGGAATGTGTTTTTTTGTTCGCAGCGGTGCATGTTCATCATCAAAAAATAAGTTGTGGAAATTAATGAGCATTTTCTCTACATTTTTTTCAGTCTTATATCCATCGCATAAAAATCCCTGCTCAAGAGAAACATTCTTTTGATAAAATCTTTTGAAGAAATGGATGAAATATAAAGCATCGGTCAAATTGAACGTGCGGTGTTTAAAGGTTGCAAATCTTTTCAGATCGTTTTCTGAATGATGGAGAATAAAATCGTGGGGTGCGTTATCCATGAATCCAAGCAATTCGATTGATTTATTTATAATCGTTTTTCGCTGTCCCCATGAAAATACCGCCGTCCAGAATCCGGATATTTCGATATCTTGTAATTTGCTGAATCGATGTGGAATTGAGATCGGGTCGTTGATTATAAATTCGGGCCGGTTATAAAGTGCAGTTTTTTTTTCTAATAACCCCTTAAGCTTAATTCCAGTGATGTTCATCAACCGATCAGCTTGGTTTTGTTGGAGAATTGAATCCGCCATCATCCTTGCTCTCAGTTTCATTGGTGGTGATTATCGGTACTTCCTTTTCTATATTTAGAACAGTTGATCTTTTATGGATCTTAATTGCCCTCAATCCGAAAACAATTCCTACAACTAAAGATACCGCCGCACCTACATATAATCCTGCGGTAAGTTGTTGGAACAGGAAAAAATCGTAAAAGCCATGTAAGATCGTTGCATAAAGAAATCCCCTAAACAATAAAGATTTTTCCTGCGGTTTATTAAATTTTGCAAGTCCCACATAATAACCCATCACAGCAGCAAACGATGCATGTGCAGGAATTGCGGTTATTGCTCTTATGCCTGCAGTGCCCCAGGCTGCTCTTCCCGCATCTGCTCCGTATACATATAATAAATTTTCGATGGTGGCAAATCCCATCCCCACCATCACTGCGTAAATGATGCCATCATAAGGTTCGTTGAATGATGGTCTTTTATACGCATAGTACCGGAGGAAAATATATTTCGAGAATTCTTCGCTCGCTGCAATAATTACAAATGTATAGATCGCTACCGAAATGAGTGATGATCCTGAGCTGTTCGGAATAAATGCGGGCAAAGCACCTTCAAGAATTATTGCAGGTAATATACTGAAACATCCTGCGAGGAAACTCAAAAATAAAATACCAAAAGGTTCGCGGTCATTTTTATCTTTTGCATAGAAGAAAATCATAATTGCGATAGCAGGTCCGAGAACAAGGGTAAGCAGTGCAAAATCCATGAAGTGAAATTAGTTGATTTAATTCAATATTAATTATGAACTATTTATTTAAGGCATTTTGAATATCTTCCAGCAGGTCGTCCACATCTTCAATTCCAACACTCAGCCTGATCAATGAATCCACTAACCCGTTTTTAATCCTTTCTTCCCTCGGAATAGAGGCATGGGTCATGCTGGCGGGATGTCCAATTAAACTCTCAACCCCACCAAGGCTTTCTGCCAGGGAAAATAAATGTGTTGAGGATAATATTTTTTTTGCTTCTTCGAAATCATCTCCCTTTAATGTAAACGACACCATTGCCCCGAACATGCGCATTTGTTTTTTAGCGGTGGCGTGACCGGGGTGATCAGAAAATCCGGGCCAGTAAACATTTTCAATTTTAGCATGTGTGCGCAAATATTTTGCGATCACCTCAGCATTTTCACATGAACGTTGTACACGCAGATGCAGGGTTTTAATTCCGCGCAAGATCAAAAAACAATCCTGTGGCCCGGGAACTGCTCCCGTTGCATTTTGAAGAAAATATAATTTGTCGGCAAGCGCTGCATCCTTTACAACAACACAACCATGAATAACATCGCTATGGCCGCCAAGATATTTTGTTGCAGAATGTAAAACGATATCGGCACCGAGGTCTAATGGATTTTGCAAAAATGGAGACGCGAAAGTATTATCAACGCAAACTAAAATATTTTTCTCCTTTGCAATTTTGCATACTGCTTCAATATCAACGATCCTCAGCATTGGGTTTGTTGGTGTTTCTACCCATATCATCTTTGTTTTATCGTTGATGAGCGGCGATAAATTATTGACATCTGAAAGGTCGGTAAAATGAAATTTCATACCGAAGCGTTCGTACACTTTTGTAAATGCACGATAGGTGCCTCCATACAGATCGTTGCTTGCAACTATTTCATCACCACTGCTGAATAATTTTATCACTCCGTCGGTTGCAGCCAAACCGCTGGCAAAACAAATTCCAAAATTTCCATTCTCCAATGCCGCAATATTTTTTTGCAAAGCATCGCGGGTGGGATTTTGTGTTCTTGCATATTCATATCCTTTATGATCACCCGGTGCATTTTGCACATAGGTGGAGGTTTGAAATATCGGTGTCATTATCGCACCTGATGATGGATCAGGTTCGATTCCGGCGTGAATTACTTTTGTATTAAACTTCATTGTTTTGATAAGCAGATTAGCAAATTAACAGATTAGCAGATTGGGATATCAGAAAGTATGAACAACTAATCCACTTCTTAATTTAGGTTCAAACCATGTTGATTTTGGGGGCATCACATTTCCTGAATCAGCAATATTAATTAGTTGCTTAATGGATACAGGATAAAAGCTGAATGCAATTTTCATTTCACCGCTGTTCACCCTTTTTTCAAGTTCTCCCAATCCTCTTATACCGCCAACAAAATCTATTCGCTTGTCGGTGCGCTGATC
>JBIOHA010000244.1:0-4374 GCA_044448625.1 Chitinophagales bacterium
AACAACAACAGGGGTAGAAAGTATTTTAACATGGTAATCAAATATAGCAAATTATATTCAACAAAAAACGCCTCAGTTGGTATTTTTACAAAATCATGAAATACCTAATCAAAAATGCTACTATCGTAAACGAAGGAAAACTTTTCAATGCTGATGTATATATCGACAAAGGACGCATAGAGAGGATCGACTCTTCTATTGGGTCGGTGAGTAACGCTGTTGAAATAAATGCAGAAGGCCTCTATTTATTTCCCGGCATCATCGACGACCAGGTGCATTTCAGGGAACCGGGACTAACACATAAAGCGGAAATATTTACAGAGAGCAGAGCTGCAGTTGCCGGTGGGGTTACCAGCTTTATGGATATGCCGAATGTAAATCCACCATCGCTTACACAAGAGTTGCTGGAAGAAAGATATCAGCTCGCATCAAAAAGATCCATTGCGAATTATTCTTTTTATATGGGGGTGAGTAATGACAATGCAGATGAAGTATTAAGAACAGATCAGTCGAAAATTTGCGGCATTAAAATATTCATGGGCTCATCTACTGGGAATATGCTGGTGGATGACGCTTCCACTTTGGAGAAGATATTCAGAAATGCGCCGGCATTAATTGCAACCCATTGTGAAGACGAGGCAACCATATCGCATAATCTTGAACTGGCCAGGGAAAAATTTGGCGAGGATATTCCCATTCAATATCATCCCATGATCAGAAATGAGGAAGCTTGTTACCGCTCATCGTCATTTGCAATTGAGCTGGCAAAAAAACATGGAACACGATTGCATATACTTCATATCAGCACCGCGGATGAATTAAAATTATTTTCGAACACCCTGCCATTAAAAGATAAAAAGATAACCGCTGAGGTTTGTGTGCATCATTTATATTTCACGGCTGATGATTATGATATATTAGGTGCGAAAATAAAATGGAATCCTGCAATAAAAGATAAAAAGCATGCCCCGGAGTTATTAAATGCATTGTTGAATAATACAGTTGATGTTATTGCCACTGACCATGCTCCACATACGCTGGAAGAAAAAGCAAACAAGTATCTTAAATGCCCCGGTGGCGCACCAATGGTGCAACATAGCCTGAATATCATGCTCGATTTTTATCATAAAGGAAAAATAGGACTTGAGGCTATAGCTGAGAAAATGAGTCATAATGTGGCGACATGTTTTAAGATAAAAGAAAGAGGGTACATAAGGGAAGGCTATTATGCCGATATGTTCCTCCTTGATTTAAATGAGGAACATACTGTTACCAAAGAAAATATATTTTACAAATGCGGCTGGAGCCCGTTGGAAGGTAGATCATTCAAAGGTAAAGTGCTAAAAACTTTTGTGAATGGCAATATGGTTTACAACGACGGAATTTTTGATGATACTGTAAAAGGCGAGCGTTTGTTATTCACCAGTTTCTGAAGCATCGTTTTCTTCTGCATCGGTTTGATCTTTTTTTGTAAACCATTCTTTCACTGTGTTCAGATGTTCACGGAGATCTTTTTCGGTAATAAATTTAAGTGCCTGTTCCATGCCATAGCTGAGCAGTGTTTTGAAGAACATTTTTTTCCTGCTGCCAAAAAGGAGGCTTCCTGCTGACAGTCCCAATATTAATTTCGAAATGATGTTGCCCCAACTTTTATCATCCTTGTCGCCGTTTTTTGAAAAGGTGAAGTTCAACAGTTTATTCCCCGAAATAAAACTTGCAATATTTAAGGCAGGACGCAATTTCTCGACCATTTCTGTATAGTCGGCCCTGAGTTTTTTTTCACTAATAGTTATCTGTTCACGAAGTACCTTCTTTTCATTTTGAAGATCTTCAAACGTACGGATCGTTTTTCTTTTTCCTGGTTCAGTCATTAGCATCGTCGTTTGAGAATTCATTTATAAACCTGTTTATCAACCGTTTTCGCAGTGATCGTTTTCCCAACCATAAGATTAAGAGGGCGATCAATAAATATGCACCAGCCAGGGCACCAAATCCAGCTGCGGTACTTCCGAAAATATTTCCCAGGCCGTACGACAAGGCAAACGATCCGAAAATAAAAAACAGGATAAAGAAAATGATTGCAGAACCCGTTGCGAGTAAATTGGCGAGCACCACTGATATTTTCTCTGTAATATTCAGCCGCATCAATTGCATACGCAGGTCGGCATATTCTTTCAGATCGTCTAAAGCATTGGTGATGTCTTCAGAGAGGTTTGTTTTATTATCGTTGCTCATTTTATTAATTTATTGATTATTAAAATCAGAATATTTATTTAAAAATTATTCTTCCTCTCCTTCCAATTTTCCAATTTCTGCACGGTTGGAATTATAGATCTTCACAAGCATAATAAATAAACTCAGCAACAGCGGTCCAAATAAAAGACCAAGAATGCCAAAGAGCGGTAGCCCGATTACCACACCAATAATTGTAATTAGCGGATGTGTGTTTGCAATTCTTTTTCCTATCGCCATTCTTATAAAATTATCAATAGTGGTAACGATCAGGTATCCGTAAATAATAATCCCCAAACCTGCAATTGTATTTCCATTGGATAATTCAATTATTCCCGCCGGAATAAAAATGAGCGGTGATCCAAACATCGGTATCATCGAAAGAAATGTGCCGATCACTCCCCAGAACAAAGGGTCATTGATCCCAAATATCCAAAAACCGATGCCGAGCAATGTTCCCTGTATTATTGCAATTAATCCCTGTCCAAGAATATTCGAATAGGTCATGTTCCGCAGTTCATTACCGATCTTAATACTGTCTGATTTTTTGAAAGGCGCATATTGGACCAGCCCTTTTTCAAATTCTCTGAAATTTTTAACAGTAAAATACAGCGTAAAGTACATGACAATGATCTGGATAAATGTATTTGCAGCTCCATTCACGAGGGATGAAACAAATCCTGCCGCACCTGCTTTAATTGAAGCAACCGTGTCGTCAATTAAATTTGGATCATTTAGTTTTTCAGTGGCGAATTTATTGACGTTTTGTAGTATCGCCTCTGTTTCCTCAGGATTATTCGCATAATATAAAACCCTGTCAACGATAAGTTTTATTAGTGAGAAGATAGGAATGATGAGGCAAACGAATGAAAGTATTAATATTAATCCCGCAGTTAACCCCGGCCACCATTTTTTCTTTTCCTGGAGGTAAATATTCAGTGGGCGGAAAAGGACATAAATAATAATGGCTCCGAAAAATGCACCTAATATCCGCTCTAAGCCTAGCCCGATACAAACACCAAGAAAAATGAGGATGAATAAAATGATGCTATTGCGCTGTTTTAGGTTTTGGATGCTGTAGGCCATGTTTTTATTGTAAAGCTAATGAGAAGGAGGGAGATTTGGATTATTACAAATCAAAGATCAATATTCGGCCTTAAAGAATTTGTCGACAACGGTTCTATTGTTTGCGTTCACTTGCAGGAAATATATATGACAACTCCATTTACGTGCAGTTGCAATTCATTTAAAACATAAGTATTGATCGTAGCAATAGCCATGGTAGATGTGAAAAAGAATAATAAAATAATAATGCGGAATTTCATGGCAATTAGCTGCCTTAAATTTAATACATTAAAATTTATTGCCTGTGAACTATTAATGGCTAATAGTTACTTTTTCTTCTTTACCGGCTGGCTCTTGGTGTTGCGTGCTGCCTGCTGTTGTTTCATGGCATCTTCCAGGCGTTTTGCAAATCCCGATTTTTTCTTTTCGGGTTTGGCTTTGTTTTCCTGAATGCGGCGGTGGATCTCATCATCGTTGATAAAGAATTTCCTGATCGACCACTGTTGACCAAAGGTTACCACATTACTCACGAAATAATAATAGGTTAATGCCGCGGGTGAACTGTTTAAGAAGAAAAAGAAAAAGAAAGGTGTAACATATTGTACCGTTTTCATCGGGCCGGTTAACTGAGTTGTATTTTGCATATTCATTCTGATATACATAATAGAACTGATCGTCATTAAAATGCAAAATATACTGATATGGTTACCGATAAATGGTAAACTTCCGCCCCAATGAATTAGATCGTCATAAGTGGAAAGATCATCTGCCCATAAAAATGATTGCTGCCTCAGGTCAAGTGTTCCCGGAAATAACCTGAACATTGCAATTAAAATCGGCATCGACAGCAATGTAGGGATACATCCGCCCAATGGATTAACACCGGCCTTCCTGAATAATTTTAATTGTTCTTGTCCGAGTTTCGCCTGATCATCTTTATATTTTTCCTTTATCTCAGCAACTTCAGGATTTAAAACACGCATTTTCGCCATCGAAAGATAAGAGCGATAAGTAAGTGGTGTAAGACAAAGTTTAATGATCAATGTCATTAATAAAATGATCAACCCATAATTATTA
>JBIOHA010000245.1:0-4371 GCA_044448625.1 Chitinophagales bacterium
CTGATGTATCCTGCAATTGTTTTCATACGGTCGGTTCCGGCATCCTGACGGTTTACCCAAACAGAAACAATAGCCATATACAATAATGCAAATACACCAAGCACAGGAATCAAATAGACAATTGGACTCATATAATTGAATTCGGTTAAGAGGCGGCAAAGGTAGGTAGTACAATTTGTAAAGAGAAGTAACCTCATTGTTTTTTAATGGGTTATCTATCTTTTTATAAATAAATCGCAGCTTCATACTAATTAACACCTCTTAAAGAATGGAAGCGTCGATTTAATGAAAATTAATTTTATGTTTGCACGGTATTCCATTCAATCACGCAACCAAAATTTATATGGCGAACCCTTTATTCAGAAGAAAACCGATTGATATTCTGATGGCTGAGGCCTCAGACCCGAATGATGATGCAAAAACACTCAAGCGGTCGCTCGGCCCATGGGGATTAATTGCATTAGGAATTGGAGCGATCATAGGTGCAGGACTTTTTTCCATTACAGGAGGCGCCGCTGCTAATAATGCCGGTCCGGCAATTACATTATCTTTTGTAGTTGCAGGATTGGGATGCGCATTTGCAGGTTTATGTTATTCGGAATTTGCAAGTATAATTCCTATTGCGGGAAGCGCCTATACTTATAGCTATTCAACAATGGGTGAGTTTATTGCATGGATAATAGGATGGGATCTGGTTTTGGAATATGCTGTTGGTGCCGCCACCGTGAGCATAAGCTGGAGCCGTTATTTTGGAAAGTTCATGGAGGGATTTGGTGTGCATCTTTCGCCGGATATGATGGGAGGGCCCTGGGATGGGGGAATAATAAATCTGCCGGCGGTATTTATCGTAATACTTGTGAGTTTATTATTGATAAGGGGTACATCCGGCAGTGCAAAAGTGAATGCAATGATCGTGGGTTTAAAGGTTGCAGTTGTATTGACCTTCATTATATTAGGATGGAGTTATATCGACAACGACAATTACAATCCATATATACCCGATAATACCGGAAATTTTGGTGAATTTGGATTTAGCGGAATTATCAGGGCAGCAGCCGTTGTGTTTTTTGCTTATATTGGATTTGATGCAGTGAGTACAGCTGCGCAGGAAGCGAAAAATCCCAAGAAAAATATGCCTATTGGAATCCTTGGATCCCTCGCAATTTGCACCGTGCTCTATATTTTGTTTGCGCATGTACTTACTGGTGTAACAAATTATACTTCATTCAGAGGACAGGATGGTATTGCTCCTGTTGCCGTAGCGATCGATCATATGGGAGATGTTGCTGCCGACGGAACATTACAACCAGATTATCCATGGTTAAACAGGGCAATTATCGTTGCAATTCTGGCAGGGTATTCATCAGTGATCCTCGTCATGTTATTGGGTCAGTCGCGTGTATTTTTCAGTATGAGCCGCGATGGTTTGATACCAAAACTATTTTCTGAGATACATCCTAAATTCAGAACACCTGCTAAAAGCAATGTGCTGTTCCTGGTATTTGTAAGTCTTTTTGCTGCATTTGTTCCGGCACGCGTGGTTGGTGAAATGACCAGTATAGGAACATTGTTCGCATTTATTCTGGTTTGTGTCGGCGTAATTGTTTTGCGCAAAACAATGCCCAACGCACCGCGTGCATTCCGAACGCCTTTATACCCCATTGTTCCGATACTCGGTGTAATTACCTGTTTGTTCATGATGGTTTTCCTTCCCGGAGATACATGGCTGAGGCTAATTATCTGGATGGCTATCGGCATAATTATTTATTTTGGTTATAGCAGGCATAAGAGTATCTTAAATCCGAACAATAAACATATTCCGAAATAAGTGAAGGAACAGGAGCAGCCACATCGGCTTAAGCAATCGCTGGGTTTACTGGATGCGACAATGATCGTATCCGGAAGCATGATCGGTTCCGGAATTTTTATTGTTACTGCCGACATGGCCCGGAATCTTGGCTCCTCAGGTTATATACTTTTATTATGGGCAATTTCAGGATTGATTACAGTTATTGCTGCATTGAGTTATGGTGAGTTGGCGGGGATGATGCCGAAAGCGGGAGGCCAATTTGTTTACCTTCAAAAAGCCTATGGAAATTTTGTTGCCTTCTTATATGGATGGACAGTTTTTGCAGTAATTCAAACAGGAGTTATCGCAGCGGTTGCCGTTGCGTTTGCAAAATATACCGGAGTGTTTTTTCCGGATCTCGGACCCGAAAATATATTATTTACTGTTGGAAGAATTTCTGTTTCGGCAGCGCAATTACTTGCTATTGGTTTGATCTTTTTTCTGACATTGATAAACAGTTTCGGTGTAAACAATGGAAAAATAATTCAGCTTGTATTTACATCTGCAAAAATTCTTGCATTGCTTTCATTAATTATTTGCGGACTGGCAATTGGATTAAACAGCGATGTTTTTGCAGCCAATTTTAATGATGCCTGGCATGCGCAAAGAACAGAAATAATTGATGGCCAGTTAACGGTAACCGAATTATCGGGCATTGCACTTTTTCTTGCATTGGGTACGTCAATAATCGGCCCGCTGTTTTCCAGTGATGCATGGAACAACGTAACTTTTATTGCAGGTGAAATTAAAAATCCCAAAAGAAATATTCCATTGAGTTTATTGGGAGGAACATTAATAGTTACAGGATTATATTTATTGACAAACATCACTTACCTCGCATTATTGCCATTACATGGAATTCCAGATTCCGCAGATGTTGCCGGACAGGGCATTATGTATGCGGGCGACGGCAGCGACCGTGTAGGTACTGCAGCGGCATTTATGATATTCGGTAATGCCGCAGTATATCTAATGGCTGCATTAATTATGGTCTCCACTTTTGGCTGCAATAATGGGTTAATATTATCAGGCGCCCGGGTTTATTACGCAATGGCGAAGGAAAAATTGTTCTTTAAAAAAGCCGGAAAGGTAAACAGGTTTGATGTGCCCGGGTTTGCATTGATAGTGCAGGGAATCTGGGCCAGTATTTTATGTTTGTGGGGAACATACGGTGTGCTGCTGGATTACGCAACCTTTGCTTCACTATTATTTTATATCGTTACCATTTCGGGTTTATTTATTTTGCGCAAAAAATGGCCCAATGCCGAACGGCCGTATAAAACACTCGGCTATCCATTTACGCCAATACTCTATATTATTATTGCACTTACCATTTGCATCATCCTGCTCATTACTAAACCCGAAAATACTGTTGCGGGCTTAATCATTGTTGCATTTGGAATACCTTTTTACCTGATTAGCTATTTCCTGGGTAAAAGAAAAGGAAATGCATAACTTTTTTTCGAAAAATTTCAACGGCTGTTTGAATTAAAATTGTATCTTTAAACCACAGGGTTTATTCAGGGGGTTATTTTATTTCTGGTTGAAGAAAAGCGGATTGGTATGCGGAGACTGAAAAAAATAACACGTGAATATTTCACTTTTTCAAGGAAGGAAAGAAATGTTGGGATTTACCTGGCCTCATTAATTTTAATGGTGATCATTTTTCCTTCAGTCCACAGGATCTTTTTTATTGCCCGAACGGAAATCAATTACGATTCCCTAAAAAATTTACTGGTAATGATTCCGGTGGAAAATGATATGAATGCAAATGAATTATTTATGGGATATGAAGAAAATAGAAATGATTATCAGAAATATAATAAATATCCAAAATCTCCTTTTTATAAAGATGAATATGATGCAACAACAAATGTTGAACTCTTCAGCTTTGATCCAAATTTGATCTCGATGGAAGAATGGATAAAATTAGGGATCAGGGAAAATGTTGCTTCAAGAATAATTAATTATATTGCCAAAGGCGGAAAATTTAAAACGAAAAACGACCTGCTGAAAACATATGGATTTCAGCAAAAAGATTTTGACAGGATAAAGGATTATATTGTTATCGATACTTCGGCATTTAAATATAACCAGGAAAATTTAAATTCGAATATTTCGGAAGCCGGTGAAAAAAAATTAACCGATATTAATTCTGCAACCATTGAGCAATTAAGAGCATTGGGATTTGATGTTGCGGTTGCAGAGCGTATCATTAAATTACGGGATGGAACCGGGGGTTTAATTTCTGCTGATCAGCTTGCGGAAGTTTATAACATGGATGCAGATTTATTGGCGGAGATAAGGCCTTTTATAAAATTTGATGCGTCGCTCGTAACCAAAATAAATATTAATACCGTTTCTTTTGATGTCCTTGCAAAGCATACTTATATTAGCGATGCGCTGGCGCAATCCATAATCGATTACAGACAAAAAACAGGAAAGTTTTATACGATCTCGGAGCTTATGAAAGTAAAAGGGATGTATCCGACGCTGTTTGAAAAATTAAAACCATATATTAC
>JBIOHA010000246.1:0-4363 GCA_044448625.1 Chitinophagales bacterium
CTTACGGTGTGATGTATGATCCTAAATATGTAAATGGAATATTGTATGTAATTGATTATGGCAACATGATTGAATATTACGATGGTGTTTCATGGACACATGTTCCAATTGCTTACGGTTATTCATCCAATTATGTTTATGATTATTGTATAACTGCCACAGGAATTGTTTATTTCGTAAATGATGAGGATTATTCAAATATGAAGATGGCATTACTGAAGTGGTAATCGAAACCGATGGGGGAGTGGACGAGTGGTTTCTGAGCGTAAATTATGATGCTGCAAGAAATCTTATCTGGCTGGGAAGAATAAATGGCATTGTGAAATATGATTTTATTTCTGAAGAGGTGATCAACAGCATGGACGTTCCTGCTATGATGGAAGGATCAAGTATACAGGTGATTGAAGTTGATAATGAAAATAATGTTTGGTTTGGAGCAAATAACGATAAAGTATATCAGTTTGATGGTGATATCTGGACGGATTATACTGTTGGAGATCAGGGCGATTTTATAATCGAAATAAAATTTAACGGAACAAAAACATATTTCGGATTGACAGACGGGGCTGAAGGATTCCAAATTTACGATAGCGCTGATGAATCATGGGAATATTACAATACCACCACCGATCCATCCATGACATCAAATTCATTAACTCAATTAGCTATTGACGGTGAAAATATATGGATGGCGCATAGCGATGCCGGAATAAGTGTTTTGCGCACGGCTGACCCTGTAGGTATTATATCAAATGAGTCAACCGGCCCGGTAAATGTATTTCCCAATCCTGCTGTGAATTCAATTTTGGTTGATATGCTGATAAGTGCTGATGATGTCATCACGATAAATGACATCAGCGGACATGAAGTAATTAATGTCAGCGGAAATTCAATTATTGATATCAGCGATCTGCCGGCAGGAATATATGTGTTGAAAATATTTGAAGATCTTTCAGGTGAGATATTTACGTCTAAATTCAGTGTGGTTAAATAAATAGTTATTAATTCGGCCGGTTCGGTAATTTGTTTCCATGGCATAATTCATTTATGTCGCTCCCAAAACAAAATTGCTGAGCCGGTTTTTTTATGAGTTCATTCCCGGGCTTACATCCATTATTTGTGCGGTTAATGTTTAACTTTGCGTAAATGGAATTTAAGGATTTTGAATTTGAGGAGGAGTTGAATGAGGGATTATATTCGATGGGATTTAAAGCGCCGACTCCGATCCAGGAGCAGGCAATACCCATTATTCTTCAAAATAAGGATATCATAGCATGTGCACAAACGGGCACAGGAAAAACCGCGGCATTTCTTCTTCCTATAATAAATAAGATCATAAAAAGTGGACATGGATCGATCAATACTTTGATAATTGTTCCTACGAGAGAACTCGCTATTCAAATTGATGAGGCGATTCGGGGATTCAGTTATTTTACAAATATCAGTTCGATTGCAGTTTACGGTGGTAACGATGGGATCATGTACGAGCAGGAAAAAAGATCTTTCAGAGAAGGTGTTGATATCATAGTTGGAACTCCGGGAAGATTATTATCACATATCAGCCAGGGATATTTGAAATTTGAAACATTGCAGCATTTGATTTTAGATGAAGCCGACAGGATGCTCGATATGGGATTTAGTGATGATATTAACCGCATCATTTCATTTTTGCCGCAAAAGCGTCAAACTTTAATGTTTTCAGCAACCATGCCGCATAAGATCAGGGCAATTGCAAAAAAATTATTGGTTGATCCTGAGCAAATAAATATTTCGCTTTCAAAACCACCGGAAGGAGTAAAACAGGGAGCATATATTTTAAATGAAAGCCAGAAGATACCCCTGCTCAAAATTATCCTCAAAGAAAAAAATGTAAAAAGCATATTGATATTTTCCTCTACGAAAGAAAAAGTAAAAAAACTGGAATCGGAGTTGATCCATTTAAGATTCAATGCTTCTGCGATTCACTCCGACCTCGAACAAATTCAGCGGAAGGAGGTTTTGCGGAAATTCAGCAACCGCCAATTGCAGGTTTTGGTTGCAACAGATATTCTATCCCGCGGAATAGATATTGATGATATCGGGATCGTTATTAATTATGATGTACCTGGCGACCCGGAGGATTATATTCACCGCGTAGGCAGAACAGCGAGAGCAGAATCAATAGGGGAGGCCATTACTTTTGTAAATCAGCACGACCAGCAAAAATTTAAAAGAATAGAAGTTTTTCTTGACGCCGAAATAAATAAATTAATTATTCCCGAACACCTCGGTCCTGTTCCTGTTTATGATCCTGCTGCGAACCGCGATACTGGAAGAAGAGGAAAGCCATCAGGAAAAAGAAGGAATTTCAGGAGATAGCACTGCATTATTTATTTTGATGAATGGTCCAATATTTTCGCCCGTAACTGCAAAATATTTCTTCACCCGCTTTGATATTTTTATTAGCAACCAGGCAAATTGAACCATTTTCATACATGGAAATATCTGAATTGGATTTGAATGGCGATTTTATTGTGCCTGCAGGATCATTGGCATATTTCGCAAAGCAATCTGTTTCCTGTGAATCCAAAGTACGACCGTCAATTAAATCAATGAAATAGGCATTTTCCCCTTTAGCTGCCTTGGCCTTTGCTTCTTTGAAAGAGATAATATCTCCTTTAAAAATTGAAATGATCTCATCTTTGAATATCGGTATAGCTGTAAACAATCCTTTTCCCGCTCCTTTTATCCGGGAGTCTGAAATATATAAGTAACTACTCTCTATCGCATCAATGCTGTCGACGTAAATAGTAGGTTTAGATTTTTTTTTATTTTTCAACTATTGCGGTTGGTATTCTTTATTTTCTGCAACAATATTGTAATAAGTATTGGTAAATGTTTTTCCTGCTGCAGTTGTAAATTTTGCAACAAGTTTATATGCTGATGGAAATGTATTGCCGTTTTGTTGCAATATATAAGTTTCATATCCTGTTTCTCTTCCGTCAAATATCCCTTTTGTATTTCCATACCCTGTTCCCAAAGTATTTCCATTAGAATCGAAGGCTTCGTATTCAATAGATTCCATTTTTGGCATTTTATCATCGCCGTAATAAACAACGCTAATGGAAATGGATTTTGTATGCATATTCAGCGCATCGGAATCGTATGCATGCGGCAAACTTTTTATTTTAAATTGTGATGGCTGGAAATCATTGCTTTCTGCTGCTGCCGGATCTACATATACTTTTCCAAGTACAGGTATCATGATTTCCCAGGCATATAATTTATGATATTCAAAAGTCAGCCAGAAATAACCATCATCGCCCCAATCGGAATCCCAGGAATTTTTAATTAGAAAACCATCATTATCGTACCCTACAATGCAAACCGCATGTCCGCCATTGATTGCTAATGTCGTATCAGTATAATAAACGCCGTCAGCAGCACTCATTACATTATCGCCAACAAGTTTAATTGCATCATTATAAGAATACATTTCACCTTTATAATCTACCACCAGGAAATCGTTGGGATCTATTTTCGAGTCTTCACTTCCATTGTTTGAACCCCAGTAATGGTCGTTAATTGAATAGCTTACCACGATGGATTTTGTTCCTTCATCCAGTTTTTGTTTTATATAGTCAACATTTTTTGCATCTGCATCTTCTTTGTAGATATACATTTCCGGTTGCAATTTATAGGTGAAATCATGAAAGGATAAAAGATCAAGTAAACTTGTACCTGCAATATCTGATTTCATATTTTCAAAATTGCTTTTTGTTGAATCAATGATCACCTTATAGGGATTATAGGGTTCCTGGTCTTCACGCAAGGTGCCCTCATATTGCATAAGATCAATATAATTCTTAAGGTAGGTTCCTTCATCATAATTTGCTTCATCGTTATAGCTATATGATTTTGCTGATGCATATAAATACTGTTCACTCAGATCGGTTGGGAAACCGGGAAATGTTTCCATTGCACCAACGAGTCCGAATGCTGTGCAGGTGCCTCTCTCTGCCTGAGTTTTAACCGGCGACTGGTAGATACGGTAATCAACAATTGGCTGCGATCTTAATAATTGGCAAATAGATAAAAATAGGAGTAGGGTGTAAGTTTTCATTCTGCTATTTATTAAGCTTTAAATTTAAAGGTTAATTTTTTTAATATTAAATCCCGACCGAATCAAAACCCCCTTTTTACACACATACAGGAAATAAATATAACTAGTATCTGGAAAGATGCTCCTTTATTCGAATTCCCGAATTGTCTCCCGAAAAAAGATCCGTTTTTTTTCCGCCCCCATCAGCGTCATCTGCGTGCTTTGTATTTCAACAACAATATCCAAAATCGATCGCTCACTTTTTCCAGCCTGAATAAATCC
>JBIOHA010000247.1:0-4351 GCA_044448625.1 Chitinophagales bacterium
CATCAGCAATGTATATCAGGGAAAGAAAATTGAACGATGCGATTTCAAATCGCTGGTGGAAACGAACATTATTTGCGCTTAGATTTTTAGCTGTTGCAATTATTGCAGTTTTATTATTGAACCCATATATGAAATCGCGGTTCAATCAAACTGAAAAACCGATCATTGTTATTTTACAGGATAATTCGTCGAGCATCAAAACGGCGGTCGACTCTGTAGCGCAAGCGAATCTTTTAACGGATTTAAATGATAGGTTTTCCGATAACTATGATGTTCAAAATTATGTGTTCGGTGAAAAAATAGAATCCGGTTTGGAAAATCTTGATTTTAATGATAAATCCACCGATCTCTCATCAGCGCTCAACGAATTAAATAACCTTTATGAGAATTTAAATGTTGGTGCTATTATTTTAGCTTCCGACGGAATTTATAATAGCGGCAGCAACCCGGTATATGTAAAAAATGATCTCGGTGCACCAATATATACTATCGCATTGGGCGATACCATTCAGAAAAAAGATGTTCGCATTTCAAGGGCGCTGCATAATAATATTGTTTATTTAAATGATCGCTTTACCATCAGTACGGAAATTGAAGCAATTTTTTGCAACGGCACCAATCCGAAAATCACCGTAACGGAATTAACAAAAGGAAATAATAAAATTCTGGGCGAAAAAAATATTCCCGTTAATTCGGAGCAATTCAATACGATCATCAATTGGGAGATAGCTGCGGATGCACCAGGGATACGTCATTATCAAATTCGCATACAGCCTGTAGAAAATGAATCTACAACAGATAATAATATTCAGGATGTTTTTGTTGAAGTGCTTGATGCCCGTCAGAAAATATTATTGCTGGCCAACTCACCACATCCTGATATCAACGCGATAAAGCAGTCCATTGAATCAAACCAGAATTATGAGATCGACATCAAACTTGCATCAGAATTTAAAGGATCGGTTGCCGAATATAACCTGGTAATTTTTCATCAATTGCCATCAACAAGATATCCTGTTATGGATATTCTGGGTGAAATAAAAGAAAAAAGCATTCCTCAATGGTTCATCACTGGAAACCAGACCTCTATTAATTTATTTAACAAAGCACAAAGCCTGGTGAATATTTCTTCAAGTGGTCTATCGTCAAATGAAGTAACCGCCACAACAGAAAAATCATTTAACCTATTTACCCTCGACGATAAAACAATTTCAGTATTTCCAAAATTGCCCGCTTTGAATGCAAGCTACGGGCAATACAATGTTTCGCCGGCAGCGCAGGTATTGCTGTATCAAAAGATAGGTGCTGTTGCCACAAAAAGCCCTTTATTGATCTATAGTTTACCGGGTCGTGAAAAATCTGCCGTACTCTGTGCAGAAAATATCTGGAAGTGGAGGATTTATGATTATGTATTGAATAAAGATCAGAACGCAACCAATGACCTTGTGAGTAAAACTGTGCAATACCTCGCCGCAAAAAACGATAGGAAACAATTCAGGGCCTCTCAAACAAAAAATGTTTTAAATGAAAATGAATCGGTGGTAATAGATGCTGAATTATATAACGACAGCTATCAGCTGGTGAATGAACCTGATGCAACCATCGTTATTAAAAATGATGAAGGAAAAGATTTTCCATTCCAGTTCTCAAAAACAGATAAAAGCTATACGTTAAATGGAGGTTATTTCCCTGCGGGGAATTATACTTACAACGCAAGGGTAATTTATAATGGAAAAACATTAACCGATGATGGCGTATTCAGTATCTCTCCGGTAAGACTTGAAACATTAAATACAACAGCAAATCATAAATTATTAAATCAGCTTTCGGTGCAAAGCGGAGGACAAATGCTTTATCCAAACCAGGCAGCGGAATTGGAATCTCTCATAGCTAAAAATGCCAGCGCTAAGCCCGTTCTTCGCGAGATCACAAAAACACAATCTATTATTAATTTGAAATGGATATTTTTTGTGGTGTTCTTTCTTTTAGGAATGGAGTGGTTTGTGAGGAAGTTTAATGGAAGCTATTGAGGTGAGTGGTGAGTGGTGAGTGGTGAGTGGTGTTTCATTCGTAACTCGGCACTCGTGTTTCCTAATTCGTAACTTTTTTATTTTTTTTTATTCCACCTCATTTTGCAGTGGCAACACTTCATACTAATTCCTACTTCTAACTTCCTACTGCTAACTTTTCTACTATCACTCATTTTCCCATTATCACAAACACATCCTCATCCGGTTTTTTCATATAATATTTTTCCCTGGCGAATTTTTCCAATGCCTCCTGGCTATTGAGCAATTCGTTCAATTGTTTTTTAGTATTCCCTGTCTCTTTAATATAAAACGCGATCTGGCTCTTCGCTTCATTTAAAGTTTTGAGGCGATGATATTGCCGGATAAAATTATTCTGATCAAAAAATGTCATCCATACGCCAAAAACAAAAAGGGTGAAGACATATTTATTCAAAAGTATTGATGGCACCTTCCATCTTTTTAATCGCTGCCTGAAAGTTTCGGTATTTTCCATAAGATAATTTGCCATAGTAAAAATAAGCTAACGCCTGAATAACCATTAACGATTTTAACCGCCGGTTCGTGTGGATTGTATAAGAAATGATGCATTCCCGAATGATAATCCTGGCTGGCTAAACCATCAGGTTCATTGTTTACCATTTTGTATTGTTCGTTTTCTGAATATTAATTAGCCTGTTGCAAATTAAAATTCTGCAAGCCCTGAGCAGATTCCGGATAATTCCTCCTTTGGTCGGAATTTCCGGAATGACAACCTCCGGAGGAGAAGTTTTTATAGTGATTTATTCGCGGCTGGCGGGTACGTCAACCGTGATAGAAAGTAAAAAGAATCGAAGGGAGAAGAGTCGAACCTGCCTGCGGCAAGCAGGGATTCGAAGGAAAAGGATCTAAGGCATTTAGAAACCTTTACGCAACTTTGGGCCTTTGTGACTTTGCAGCTATTGCGAATAATCATGATGAATAAAAACATAAATTAGTGCGGCGAGAATTTGATAATTACTTCAAAAACACATTCCCCGGCCAAACAGCATTATCACCTAATTCTTCTTCAATTCTCAATAGCTGATTGTATTTTGCTATCCTGTCGCTGCGGGAGGCGGAGCCGGTTTTAATTTGTCCGCAGTTTAATCCAACGGCGAGGTCAGCAATAGTAGTGTCTTCAGTTTCACCGGAACGGTGGCTCATTACCGAAGTATATTTTGCTCGGTGCGCCATGTCTACAGCATTAATTGTTTCTGTGAGTGATCCTATCTGGTTTACTTTTATTAAAATGGAATTGGCGATATTTTCTTTTATTCCTTTTGCCAGCCTTTTTACGTTGGTAACAAAAAGATCATCGCCCACTAATTGAATTTTCGATCCTAATTTTTCCGTCATCAATTTCCAGCCTGCCCAATCGTCTTCCGCCATTCCGTCTTCAATACTTGCAATGGGATATTTTTTGCACCAGTTCGCCCAATAATCCACCATTCCTTCTGAAGTTAATTTTCTTCCATCCGATTTTTTGAAGATGTACATTTTCGATTCAGCATCATAAAATTCGCTCACTGCCGGATCCATTGCAATAACAATATCTTCACCTGGAATAAATCCTGCCGATTCAATTGCATGCAAAACGGTTTCAATCGCTTCTTCATTCGTTTGAATATCGGGAGCATATCCTCCTTCATCGCCAACATTTGTGGAATATCCGTTTTTCTTTAATATTTTTTTCAGGTGATGAAAAACTTCAACACCCATCCTTAACGCATCGGCAAAATTATCTCCACCAATAGGTGCGATCATGAATTCCTGAAAATCAATTTTATTATCGGCATGTGCGCCTCCATTTAAAATATTCATGAGCGGAATAGGTAACGTATTTGCATTTACACCACCTACATATCTGTAAAGCGGAACATTAATTTCAAGTGCTGCAGCTTTTGCGCAGGCGAGCGAAACTGCAAGAATTGCATTGGCACCCAGCTTCGATTTATTTGGAGTGCCGTCCACATCGATCATAATTTTATCGATGGCGTTTTGATCCATGATATTATGACCTTCCAGCTCGTTGGCAATAATTTCATTTACATTTTCAACAGCTTTCAGTACACCTTTACCTAAATAGATATCCGGATCTTCATCTCTTAACTCCATGGCTTCATGCACACCGGTACTTGCGCCTGAGGGTACCGCTGCTCGTCCTACAGCGCCGAATTCGGTGGTTACCTCTGCTTCAACAGTTGGATTTCCCCGTGAGTCTAAAATTTGTCTCGCAAAAATGTTGATGATATGGCTCATGGATTAATTTATAAATTAAATAAAATTATTTAAAATTGAACAAA
>JBIOHA010000248.1:0-4309 GCA_044448625.1 Chitinophagales bacterium
ATAATTTATTGTAGCCAAACGTGGTGGCCATAAATTCTTCGAATTCACCTAAAAGGTTGTTGTGAAAAGCCCGGCTCGTTAGTGTAAGCTTTTTCGATTGTGTGATCAGCGCCTTTATTATTTCAGGATGACAATGACCCTGGTTCACTGCACTATAGGCTGAAAGGAAATCATAATAGCGTTTACCTTCAACATCCCATAGGTAAACACCATCTGCACGCTCAATAACCACTGGAACCGGTTTATAGTTATGAGCGCCATAGGCCTCTTCGCGATCAATATATGTTTGGGTTTTATCTGATAATATATAACTCGTATGCATAAATAGAATTAAAATTTAAGAAAATAGACTTATAAACAGCGATAGATTCAGGGAATAAAAATGTTCAATCCCTGGGATGGTCGAGAAAATCAAGGTTCATATCCAAAAAGTGCAGATCCATGGGGTAAAGATAAGGCAAATGAAAGTGGAAATTGAAAAATTGATCAAGAATATGAGTAATGAGTAATGAGTAATGAGTTTGAGTACTCCATTAACGGATGCCCACTCTCCACACACAGAAAAAAGTGACGAGTGACGAATGCGAATTACGAGTGACGAATCGGCTGCCGGCATAGACCTCACTCACCACTCACCATTCACCATTCACCAAGAGAACATTTTAGCCTAATTTTGCATTCTACTTATAAAAACCAACAGGTGAAAAAATCGCATATAATAGTTTTGGTTCTTATTGCTGTTTGTATCGGGGTATTTGCTTCAAAATTGGGGAATGTGAGTTCTTACTCTACCTATGATGATGCCATATCGAAAGAGGGAACCAGTGTTCAGCTAATTGGAACATTGGCGAAGGATAAACCAGTGAATTATGATCCGGTTAAAGACGCAAATTCATTTTCCTTTTATCTTCTCGATCGCGAAGGAAAGGAAGTATTTGTTGTTTGCTTTGATGATATGCCCACCGATTTTGAAAAAAGTGATCAGATCGTTTTGACGGGAGCAATGAAAGGTGAAACATTTTATGCAGATGAGATGCTGGTGAAATGCCCTTCAAAATATGTAGAGAACGAAATCCAAAAATAAGGGCGCATACCAATGGAGGAAATTACGCACCAGCATGTTGTTCAACAAGTAAACCCTATTTTCGGACAGATAGGACATATATTTGTGTTAATTGCTTTTATAACCGCTGCCTTTGGCGCAATTTATTATTTTCTCTCCGTTCGTTCAAAAGAAGAGATCCGCAGTGAACTGAAACGAAAGATCGGCAGGTATTTTTTTATTACCCACGCAGTTGCAGTAATTGGCATTGTTGTCACATTATTCATAATGATATTCAACCATCATTTTGAATATCATTATGTATGGTCGCATTCATCTACCGATCTTCAGATGAAATATATTTTATCGTGTTTTTGGGAGGGACAGGAGGGAAGTTTTTTATTGTGGGCATTCTGGCATGTGGTGTTGGGAATAATATTATTGTTCCGATCAAAAAAATGGGAATCTCCTGTAATGACGATCGTTTGTTTGATGCAGGTATTTCTTTTATCTTATTTGTTGGGAATATATATCGGCGAAGACAGGCATATTGGAAATTCGCCATTTCTTTTGCTGAAAGATAAATTAACAACCGATCCCGTATTTCTTTTTCAGGATTATATGCGCTTCGTTCCCGATGGAAGGGGATTGAATGCCTTATTGCAAAACTATTGGATGGTAATTCATCCGCCGGTTTTATTTTGTGGGTTTGCTTCTATTACTATTCCGTTTGCATATTTATTTGCCGGGCTATGGACAAAAAAATATGCCGAATGTATTAAACCCGCTATTCCTTATGCTTTGTTTTCAGGAATGGTACTGGGCACCGGTATTTTAATGGGGGGTGCATGGGCGTATGAATCGTTAAGCTTTGGCGGATTCTGGGCATGGGATCCTGTTGAAAATGCCTCGCTCATTCCATGGCTGATAATTGTTGCGGCATTGCATAATCTTGTTATTGCAAAATCAACGGGCCATGCAATGCGCTCAAGTTTTGTGATGGTATTTCTCTCCTTTTATTTTGTTTTATATGCATCGTTCTTAACCAGAAGCGGAATATTAGGTGATACCAGTGTGCATGCATTTGTTGAAGAGGGACTAACCAACCACCTGTTACTATTTTTCTTCTTTTTTGTGATCATCTCACTGTTCCTGCTGATAAAAAACTGGAAAAAAATACCAGTAAAGGAAAAAGAAGAGTCGTTATCATCTCGTGAATTCTGGATGTTTGTAGGATCACTTGTTTTATTATTTGCAGGCCTTCATATCATATTCTTTACCTCTATTCCGGTGTATAATGTTTTGATCGGACATGTAAATGATATTTTCAATTCCACCATAAAAGATGATTTTGGAAAACCACCTGATGAAATTCATTTTTATACGGGAGTGCAGATATGGGTGGGGATATTAATTGCGATCTTATCAGGATTCAGCCAATTTTTGCGATATAAAAAATCTGAGACAAAACATTTTTTCAAAACCATTGCCCTGCCTTTGATTTTTGCATTGATAGCTGCGGTGATCAGTTCGTTGTTGCTGGATAAGATCTGGCATATTACAGCGGAACGCGGAATATTTCATTTGGTAACTGCCTATTCTATTTTGTTTTTCGCGGCATGGTTCTCAGTGATCGCAAATATGCAGTATCTGTTCACTGTATTAAAAGGAAAAATAAAAGTTGCAGGAGGATCGGTGGCGCATATTGGCTTTGGCATTTTATTATTGGGGATATTGATTTCCAACGCCGGTCAACGGGTGATATCAGAAAATAAATTTGGTGTTCAGTTTGACGATGGTTCGGGAATGGACAAAACTTTTCAGCGTGAAAATGTGCGTCTCATCAGGAATGCACCTTTTCCGATGAAAGATTACCTGGTTACTTATTTGGGCGACAGTATTGCAGGAGGGGCGACTTATTATAACCTGTTGTTTCAGAAAATTGATCCTGAAACAAATAAGATCGAACAGGAATTTAAAGTGCATCCATATTTATTGATGGACACTAAAATGCAACAACTCGCACCCAATCCCGATACAAAACATTTCCTCACTTACGATGTATTTACGCATGTATCGTCGTTGCCGGGAGAAGGCAGTAAAAATGCAGAACCACAAATTCAAGTAGATACCGTTTCGATCGGCGACACCATTAAATTCAACACCGGGTATTTCGTCTTGAATGATATTGAAAGATTTATTGGCAATGGCGACTCGATTGGTGCTGGAGCGAAATTAAAAGCGGTGGTGGGAATTGCACATGAAGATATTGAGGTAAAGTATATTTTATCAATGAACGATAGTACCATCATTCAGGGTACCGCACATGCAAATGTTGCTGATGTGAGTATTACTTTCAGCAGCATACTTCCGGTGGAAAAACAGTTTATATTTACAGTAACGGATAAAAGTTTAAACGACGACTGGATCGTTGTTAAATCGATAATATTCCCAATGATCAATCTTGTCTGGATAGGGATCATAATTATGGCAATCGGATTTTTGATCAGCCTGATAAGAAGGAACAGGGAAAATAAATTACATATTAGCTAAAGTGGAAATTAAATCAATATCATTAATCGGCACCGGAAATGTTGCCTGGCACTTAGGCAAAGCGTTTTTGGCAGCGGGCATAGAAATAAAACATGTTGCAGGCAGAGAGCATGCTAAAGTGAAGGAGTTGGCAGCGGCATTAAAAGCTGGTAGTTCAGGAGCTATTACAGAACCTGTTGCTGATGCTGATGCCTATTTAATTGCGGTAAAAGATGATGCGATAAGAGAAGTTGCGGAAAAAATAAATGCGCCTGGCCGGTTGCTTATTCACCATGCCGGAGCCGCGAACACGGATATCCTGAATTTCGGGAATAATGAATTCGGTGTGATATGGCCGATACAAACTTTGATCAGGGAAAATGATGTTGACCTGCACAACACGTTGATCGTTGTTTCCGGAAGTACAAAGGAAGTTCAGGAAGCGCTCTGTAATCTCGCAGGGAAAATTACCGACAGGCTGGTTTCCGTAAGTGAGGAGCAAAGAACCGTATTACATTTAAGTGCTGTCTGGATAAACAATTTTGTAAATCACATGTTTGATATTGCAAATAATTTATTGAAGGAAAATGATTTGAGTATGGAGTTGTTTTTTCCCATTATTGAAGAACATCTGGAACAACTGAAACATAATTCTCCTGATCAACTGCAAACCGGTCCCGCAAAAAGAGCAGATCTCGCAACACAAAAAAGACATAAATCCGTACTCTCCAAACA
>JBIOHA010000249.1:0-4300 GCA_044448625.1 Chitinophagales bacterium
ATTTAATTATTTGTATAAATATTCTCCGCTGCATAATTTAAAAGCGGGCACAAAATATCCGGCTACATTAGTTACTACTGCTGATCACGACGACAGGGTTGTTCCCGGTCACTCATTTAAATATGCTGCAGCATTGCAGGCAGCCCAGGGTGGAGATGCACCCTGTTTAATTCGCATTGATACCCAGGCCGGTCATGGAGCAGGTAAACCATTGTCGAAAATAATTGAAGAAGACGCCGACTGGATGAGTTTCACTATGTGGAACGTTGGTATAAAACATTTGACATTAAAAGATAAACCTTAAGAATTTCTCAAATTGAAAAAAGCGGGGGACAATTCCTCCGCTTTTTTTATGGTGCATTGTCGCTACTTTTCCATAATATTGTAATACAATTTCACCTATGATACAAAAGATTTCAATTTTCTTTTCTTGTATCTTTTTTTTCTCTCTCCTCTCCGCTCAATCTGCAGGTGATTATCAAAGAGTTATAAATAAAGGCACCTTGCCTTCAGAAGTTTTCACACCTTCAACGGTAAAATTCCAGGAACAGATCCAGGAAATAGACGCAGATGCCACCAAAACCGAACAAAGAATACAACAGCAATATTATCTTGAAAGTGGATTCACTATTGATGATATGATGCGCAGTGGTGCTGTATTATATAATCCCGAATACAATGAATATCTGGAAGATGTAGCCGACGTATTATTAAAGGGAAATGCGGAATTGCGCAGCAAAATACATTTTTATCTTTTGCGCTCACCGGTGGTTAATGCATTTGCCGGTGCAGGTGGAAATATATTTATAAGCATGGGTTTGATTGCAATGCTGGACAATGAAGCTGAGCTGGCATATATCATGGGGCATGAAATAGGACATATTGCCAAAGAGCATGGCCTTGATTTTTATATGGAAGCTGTTGAAATTGATAAAAAGAGCACCAATAATTCGCTGCTGAAAAAATCATCATTTGATAATACCATGTTGACGAAAAACCGGTATTCGCAAAAACTCGAGACCGAAGCTGATGATTACGGAATACAAACGCTTATTAAAACAAATTACTTTGCAGATTCACTTACATTGAACGATGTCTTTGATGTTTTAAAATATTCTTACCTGCCTTATGAAAATGTAAGTTTCCCCATCGAGTATTTTGAAGGATCAAATTATGTGGTATCAAAAAATTTTAAACTCGACTCCGTTAAAAGGATATCCGGTGAACCCGAAACCGCCAGGGCCAAGGAGGCAAATAAAAGCACCCACCCAAGCATTGGCGACAGGCGGGAAAATGTGCGCAATTTCATGAAAGGTATAAATACCGATGGCCGGTATGCAGATATTGTTTCGGAAGAAAAATTTACCAGGCTCAGGGACATTGCACGTTATGAATTGCCGATGTTCTATTTGCATAACGAATTCTTTCAGGATGCTATTTATTCTTCTTTTATCATTCTTCAAAAAGATACCTCCCACAATAAATACCTGGAAAAAATAATTGCTAAATCATTAACCGGATTATCGAAATTCAGGAACAGCAAGGAGGATGAAGTATATGCCGAAAAAGCACGTTTCGAAACATACGAGGGGCAACAGCAACAATTATATTTTATGCTCTGGGCAATGAATGACGTTGAATTGAATGTAATGGCTTTGGATTATACATTCGGATTGCATTTAAAATATCCCGACGATAAAGAGATAATGCCTCTTTGTGAAGCATTGGTAAATGACCTTGTTTTTTATCATTTTAACGACGCCCACGATTTTTATGAAACAGAAACGATTCCCCGCGACAGCCTTTATGAACTGGCCGCTATTGCCAACCCGAAAATAAAAGTGGTGATCAATGAAAAATCTACCAGGAAAACAAGAAAAACCACCACAGCAAAAAACAAAAGGGCTTCAACAGAAAAGATCAGGGCAGATAAATCGAAAAAACATTTGCTCTACGCTTATTACGACTATTGGGAAAATAAGGAATTCAGGAAATTATGGAATGATGCAGTTACAGAAAGGGATGAGCGGGAAGCAAACATTAAGGAGCTGAAAAAGGCGGGAGTGAAATACACGAATAAAGGCGATACACGTGATTATTTCTATGGTGAGAAAATGGGTATTGAAAGAGTGGTTGTTGTTAACCCATTTTATAAACGCATTGATCTAAGGAAAGGAGGAATTGAATATATTTCAAGTGAAGAAGGTGAGTTTAATTATATGGAAATTTTAAAAGCGAATGCCGACCTGCTGAAAATGGATATTGAAATCATAGATCCATTAAAATTGGAAGCATATGATGCTGAAAAGTTCAACGATATGAATGAACTGAACGATTGGTTTTCCGAACAACTTGATTTTGGAAACATTAATATGCCGGGTTATAACCAGGCAGTGGTAGATTCGCTCGCCGGAAAATACAATACGGATTATTTTTTATGGACAGGCATACTTTCACTCCGCGATAAACAGAACGTGCTGGGACCAATAATTTATATTGCTTTATCTCCGCTGTTTATTCCGCTGTTACCATATGGTATCTACGAACTTGTTGCACCGGAATATGAATTCTTTTACCTCAGCTTATTATACAATGTCAAGACACATGAAGCCAGCGTGCTTAAATTTTTATTCCTCGAAAATAATGACACCCGAGCTATATTGAATTCACATACCTATGAAATGTTGTATGAAATATCCACCAAACCAAAATTGCAACAAAATAATTGATTGATGAAACACAGTGCCATGAAAAAATTATTTTGCTTCATATTTATCCTGGTAATATTTTCAAATGCGGTATTTACCCAGGCAGTTGGGTACCAGGGGAAAAAGTTTATGGTGGAAATAGGATATTCTCCCGCCAGCAACCTCGCAGCGAGATATACCAATTACATGCTTGAAGACGATTATTATGGACCCGAAGATCCATTTTTATCCAAAGAAAAAGACCCGATCTTATTTAAGCATATTCCAAAACTGAACATTGAATACGTTATTTTTAATAGTGGCAGCATCGTTTTGCGCTATAATCCTTTTGCTATCACTTCAAACGTTTTTTATTTCGATTCATTTACGAATGAAAGAGATCTGGTAGGAGTAAGATCGCATGGACATATGTTCAGCATTGGATATAAATCATACACCTCAGCAACTGCTGCACCGCTGGGAGGTTATTTTGGAGTATATGGAACGATCTATTCTTTTAATACCGAATTCACCGATAGTAAATACGGTGTCAATCTTATGCCGGGAGAATTTGGAAATTTTGTCTTTGAAAAAACCAGCTTGCCCGGTTTATCCGTTTCATACGGTGTTAAAAATATTTTTTGGGATAAAATGACACTGGATATTTCGTTGGAGGCAGGATATTTCTTTAAAGACGTGGGGGAATATATACTTGCTGAGGAACTGGATCTTGGCGACCAATATTATTTGCAAAATGAATTCGTCAACCCGATTTACAACTCCGTTTACAACACCAGAGCTTTCTTTTTCGCAGTTCCCACAGTAAGTATCGGCTATCTCGCATTCTGATTTTGGGGAGAATCTATTAAATTTGCAGCTTTCCGGCCCGGTAGCTCAGCTGGATAGAGCATCAGCCTTCTAAGCTGAGGGTCATTGGTTCGAATCCAATCCGGGTCACAGTTAACTTCCACAATCGCTGTTTTATCAATACTTGAAAGGATATTTTAGATTTTTGGTAATCCATGGATAAAACAAATTGCGTACTTTTTTGGAATTAAAATCTTATTCCATAACGCATTATTTCGGGTTTTAAGCATTGATCAGACTTTTTTAAAGAGCTTCACTAAATAAGGTGTCTATTTCACATAAAAAATCAGCCGTTTCACACATCTCCATTTTTTGAAACCAAAAGATTTTTTATTTTTAAATACCATAATATTTGAATAAAAAAAACAATCCATTATGAAATCATCACTTTCACTTATCTTATTGATAATTTGCGTTCTAGCCCTCTCAGCACAGGAACCTGTTATCCAATGGCAAAATACAATCGGCGGCTCAGCTTTAGATATCCCCCGTATTCAAAACACTTCAGATGGAGGATATATTATCGGCGGTTCATCGGATTCGGGAATTTCAGGCGATAAAACATCTGCCAATAATGGTGAAAGTGATTATTGGGTCGTTAAATTAAATTCACTGGGTACTATTGTATGGCAAAAATCTTTCGGTGGAAGCGGTGATGATGGATTATTGTGCCTTCAAGAAACGGATGATGGAGGATTTATTCTCGGAGGATACTCAGCATCGGGGATTTCCGGAGATAAAACAGA
>JBIOHA010000250.1:0-4263 GCA_044448625.1 Chitinophagales bacterium
AAGCCTCCCTTGTAACCGGTCATTTTGAAATTGCCAGGGAATTATGTGCATCATTTTATTCTAAATTTTACACTGATACCAATGGCAGTTATTATTTGTCGGCATTGATACAATTCGTAAAATATTTATTGTTTACGCGGCAGTACGAACATGCCAGCATACGGCTGAAGGAATTACATAAACAAACATCAAAAACCTCATCGTTGCAATTCCAGTTTGCACTCCGCGACCTCACACTTGCATGGCATTATTTAACCGGCGATTTTATTCATGCCCTTGAACTTGCAGAAAAAAACCTGAAATTTCTCCGGTCGAAAAAAATACATACACTCATACCGGAATATACCTTTCACAGCAGGCTGACAAAATCTATCATTAAAATAAAACAAAAGGGAAGGCCCTTTACCGATGACGAATCTGACATGTTCTCGAAAATGCAATCCGGAACCCTGGCACAATACGGTCTGTTGCTGAAGCGGTTGCTTACAGAATGATCCCTCACCCGATAGCTTTGAATTTTTTCGGCTATCTTTCAGCCTTAATTATTCTGAAAAGGCGTTAAATAAATATGTCGGTTATAGTTGAAAATATTACCAAGATATACGGCGAACAAAAAGCCGTAAATAATATATCGTTTGAAGTACACAGTGGAGAGATCGTTGGATTTCTCGGGCCGAATGGTGCGGGTAAAAGCACCACGATGAAAATTCTTTCCTGCTTTATTCCTCAAACTTCCGGAAAAGCAAAAGTATGTGGATTTGATACCGAGAAGAATTCCATTGAGGTAAGAAGAAATGTTGGATATCTTCCAGAGCATAATCCATTATATCCTGAAATGTATGTGAAAGAATATCTTGAATTCGCTGCAGGCTTAAATGGGATGAAAGGTGCTCAAAAGCGGATTGAAGAGATGATAGAACTCACAGGGCTTACAGTGGAGAGAAAAAAGAAAATTGGTCAGCTGAGCAAAGGGTATCGCCAGCGTGTAGGGCTTGCCCAGGCAATGTTACACGATCCAAAAGTATTGATCATGGATGAACCCACATCGGGACTCGACCCAAACCAGTTAACCGATGTAAGAAAATTAATTAAAATGCTGGGGAAAGAAAAAACTGTTATCCTCAGCACGCATATTATGCAGGAAGTAGAAGCAATTTGCGATCGGGTGATAATTATTAACAAGGGTGAGCTGGTTGCTGATGATTCAGTAGCAAATATCCGTGAACAGCGAAAGGGAATCACGATCGTGACGGTAGAATTTAAAGAACCAATTGATAAATATCTATTGTCGCAACTCAAAGGAATTAAAAATGTAAGCGGCGATATTAAATTAATAATTGAATACGAAGGCGACGACGACATTCGTGAAAAATTATTCCAGTTTGCAGTAGATAATAAATATACGTTATTGAATTTGAATATTCAGAAGCAGAGTTTGGAAGATGTATTTAAAGAAGTTACAAAAAAGAAATAGATCAATTGCTGAAAATCCTATTAAATTTTGCCTCTCCTAAAAAAATACCCGATCTTTTTAATAGCGATATGTTGGATCGCGAATTTGTCTGCACAGGAATTTCCGCAATTATATTTTGAAAATATTACTACAGAAGAGGGCTTGAGTAATAATACAATTACTTGCCTGTTCCAGGATAAAAATGGTTTTTTATGGATCGGGACCACCAATGGATTAAATAAATATGATGGAAATAATTTTCAGAAATTCTACAGTGATGATCATGATTTTAACAGCCTGTCGGGAAATTCGATTGTTGATATAATTCAGGACAGCAAAGGAATATTTTGGATCGCAACACGCGATGGTGGAATTACCCGCTACGACCCTTCACAACAGAGGCAACAGCAGTTCATGCGCATCATGCATAAAGACAAAGATTCATTATCGCTACCATCCAACAGACTGAATTCTATTTTCGACCTCGATGATGAATATATTTTATTCAGCACCGAATCCATGTCGTTTGGATTTCTGAATAAAGAAACGCTGGAGATCTCCTTTGCACCCGAATCACCAGATTCAATGAAGATCGATATTCTCAATCCCAAAAATGCGATCAAAGAAAATACGAGTGGAAAATGGGTTCACCATTTTGCTTCCGATGACCAATATATCTACGTCAGTTTTTTGGGGCATGCAAAGATGTACATCTACGATAAAAAAACATTTAAACCCGTAGTGCAGAAGTTCGATGCGCCATTTGCCAGTGGCGCACATTTTTGTGTTGACGGTGACAGGATATGGTATGCATCGTGGGGAAAAGGTTTTTATGTACAGGAAAATTACAAGCCGGGTATTAACCAGCCTTTAAAACATCAGCAGGTTTTAAATATGAATGATGAAGTTACGCATGTAGAAGTTTGGAATAATTATATTGTTTTTGCCGCCACAAAAAATTCCGGCATTTATATGGTGGATAAAAATAATTTTAACAACAAACAGATCTTGCACGATCGTGCTGAAAAAAATTCACTCGCCTCTAACAGGGTGATATGCATGCTAAAGGACCGCAATGGAATATGGTGGATGGGAACCAATCAGGGATTAAGTAAATACAACCCATCGGTCTGGCAATTTTCGGCAGAGATCATCACAGATGATTTTTCTGAAGAGATCGGACATTATTCCATCTCTGAGATCAATAATGTGAAACGCATTTGCACAACAAAAGGCATTTACAAAAAAACCCAATCCGACAGCAGTTATAAACTCGTAACCTTATCTTATAACAATATCCGCATTGATCCGAATATTATTGTGCCCAAGGGCGAGGGCACCTATTTTCTTTGCACCGAGAACTCCTTTTTTGAATACGACCCTGAGACAGAAGCGCTTAAAGTTGTACAGCCTGATCATTTTAATTCATTCTCAACACGTGGGCTCTATACCATGAATGTATTGCACAGGGGTGCTTACCAGGTGAGGGCAATGCAGATCGATACGCTTGATGGAAATATTATTTATTTGCTGGGCACATTAGGATGGGGACTTGGAGTTTATGATACCCGGGAAAATAATTTATACGACCTCCTGATGAACAATACCATACCCAATGCTTTAGGGAATAATATGGTTCGGGTAATTTACAAAGATCCTAATAAGGATTATTGGATCGGCACTGCAGAAGGTTTGTATAAATGGAATATTTCATACCCGGTAAAAAATGATTTCGTCGGATATAAAAATATTCCCGGTAACCGGACCTCATTATCACATAACTCTGTTTCAGGAATATATCGTGACAGTCGGGGTGTTTTATGGATATCTACCAATCGCGGGTTAAATAGTTTTGACGGCAAACAATTTACGCAATATTTTCCCGCATTTGAAGGATCGTCATTTATGTATGGAATTAATACTGATGCTGAGGAGAATTTATGGATCGGCGTTCCCGATGGTTTTGAAATATTTAATATCTATACGCATCAATTTAAGCACATCAGCATTCCCAACACATCATGGGCACTAAAATATCCTGCAGAAATTTTTCGGTATCCTGATGGCAAGTGGACCTATGGAGCGGGAAACTACCTGGTGTCTTTTTATCCCGACAGGTATATTGAAGAAACATCATCTCCCAAAATATTTTTAAATAGCTTTTCATTATTTGATGAAGAGCTTTATGAAACAGAAAATTTTGATGACCTCCGATTTAAGCACGACGAAAATTTTATCCGAATACGGTTTTCTGCATTGCAGCTTTCACAACCGGAAACAGTAAAATTCCGGTATCGCCTTCAGGGCATGAACGATATTTGGACCGATATCGGCGACCGCGGGGATATTAGTTTTACCAGTTTGTTGCCTGGTAATTATACTTTAATAGTCCAGGTAACCAATCCGCAGGGAAAATGGAACGAGGGTGTGCAATTAGTGCAGTTTTCAATTTTAAAACCATATTGGCAGCAATGGTGGTTTTTTGTATTGTGCGCATTAACGGCAATTTTAATATTTTACGCAATTATACGCTATCGCGAATACCAACTGTTGAAATTGCAAAGTATGCGGAATAAAATTGCAAACGATCTGCATGATGATGTTGGAAGTGCGCTGAGTACAATTAATGTATACAGTGAAGTAGCTAAAATGAAATCACACGGAAAAAATGAAGAACTCGACAATATTTTGGATAAAATTTCGGATACAAGTATACAAATGCAGGAAAACATGAGTCATATTGTCTGGAGCCTTCAACCTCGCAACGACAGTTTCGACCAGATGCTTTTGCGCATGAAAAGTTTTGCTTA
>JBIOHA010000251.1:0-4200 GCA_044448625.1 Chitinophagales bacterium
AAATGTAGTGTTATCAGCACAAAATTACAGGATGTACCTTTTAATTGTTTTTTGTTTAATCCCAACCACGACAGTATCCTTTATTCAGGAAATGATTTTTCTGTTTTTATTTCCTACGATAAAGGAAATAATTGGGAGCCGATGTCAGATGGCTGGCCCGATGCTGCAATGGCATTCGACCTCCAGGTGTCACCAACAGATAATAAATTGGTAGTATTTACACATGGCCATGGCGTTTATCGCACTGATCTAGCAACTCAAAAACCGGTTACGGTCAATAATGCAATACCGCAACAGCAGATCAAAATTTATCCTTCATTGGTCAGCAATAATTTATTTATTGAATATGATGGTGAAATAGTTGATGGCCTGCAATTAAATATTTTCGACATACAGGGAAATATTGTCCTGAGAAAATCTATGAGCAATAATATTAATTCAATTGATTGCAGCAACCTCCCAAACGGAAATTACGTCATTCAATTATCAGGAAGGGGGCTGAATTATTGTTCCAAATTTGTTAAAATTTAATCATTATGAAAACTACTCATAGAAATCACACACATTCAGTTAAAATTAATATTCAAAAAATAAAGGCCTACTCGGTAATGGCAGGAGCATTTATTGTTGGCCATTCAAATGTGGGGGCGCAGGTTATTTATACAGATGTGATCCTGATGAAACCTATACATTAGATGGCGATCAATATATCCTCGATGTAAATAATGATGGAACCGGTGATTTCACATTCGAAGTGGAAGACTATTTAATACCCGGATTTTTTTACATCGTTTCTTTTCCCAGCATGACCTATTCAGCTGCCATCCGCGAGGTTATTGTATCACCTGAGGCAGGGAATTCATTGGCTGGAGTTAGCGGATTTTCATCTGCCCAACCGTATGCAATGGAAAGTGGCTCTTTGATAGGACCGTCGATTTCGTTTCAACCGGCATCTATTCAATACATGGAAATTTATTGGGGGGTGATTGATTATCCAGCTCCTGGGTCTACGTTTGAATATTTAACTGAAGGTTATTGGCCTGGTGCAACAGATAAATATCTGGGCCTTAGATTTTCGGTTGGAGCTGATGAGTTTTATGGTTGGGCACGACTGGATTGCGGACCTGATCACCATTCATTTACCATTAAAGATTATGCATATAATGCAACACCAAATGAAGCGATCGTAATTGGCGGTGGTGCTGCGCCAATTCCTGATGTTGCATTTAATACTGCGGCATTCGAAGTCGAAGAAAATATAGGATTGTTAGTGGCTGTTACGGTTATCGTTTCGGAGCCGGTGGGTGCAATGGTGGCTGTTGATTTAAATGCAATTGGTACAACTGCAACTGAAGGAGTCGATTTTATTTTTACAGATCCGTCGCCAATTATTTTTTCTGCGGCAGGACCTGTATCTCAAACTTTTACAATTGAAATTATTGATGACCTGATTGTGGACCCTGATGAAAATATTGCATTGGAAATAATTGCAGTATCGCCCGGAGTTGAAATAGGAACTCCTGCTATTGTCACCATATTAATTAACGATAATGAGGTTCCACTGCCATCAGAAATATTTTTTACAACGTCAACTATAACTTATGACGAAACCGATGGAATAATTGCAGGTGTAGTAAACATTTCCGAATCCAGCGATTGCTCTGTTGATGTAATTTCAAATGCGGGTGCAGGAACAGCCACAGAAGGTGTTGATTTCAATTTTACAAGTCCCGAAACATTAAATTTTATTTCAGGAGGAGCAACTTCTTTGGATTTTAATATCGAATTAATTGATGATATTGCCGTCGAGCCGGATGAAACAATTCAATTTGAGTTGACAAATCCAATAGGCTGCGCAATCGCCGGAGAAGATGTTCTTACCGTAAATATTATCAGTGACGATCAGGTTGATATTAATGATTTGGCTGATCATGGAATAAAAGTTTATTCCTCAGGACATATGCTCCATATTAAATTTGAAAACAACGACTGGAATAATACTAATTTATCTGTTTTCGATAGTGAAGGAAAATTGGTTTTCAGCAATGCGATCATTGCACTGGAAAATGAATTTGATCTTCAGTTCCTTCCACCTGGTATATACCTCGTTCATCTAAATAGCAACGGGCAATTATTTAAAGCACCGGTTTATTTTTCTGAATAGGAATTACACCCAAAATGGATTGATATTTCTACGGCTGGGATGCCGGTAAGCCTCTGCCTACATGCTTTGGCTTCATCTCAACCAATTTCCTTAAATTTATAGTCCAAACCTTCAACATGAAAAAATTAATACTTCCGCTATTTCTCACTGCCTTCTGCCAACTGCCCGCTGCCAACTGCTTCTCCCAGGCTCCGGAAATTGAAAATGAAAAATTATTCTGTGATGGTGATTATGATGTCAGCTTTGTGCTGACACCAGATGATGGTGCTGTTGTGGCTACCTCTTCCTATACCGGAATTTGTAATGAAAAAAATGAAACAGGACAAGGAGGTCTTGACTATTGGATATTTAAAATTGATGCTGAAGGGACAATCCTATGGCAAAATGTGATTGGAGGTTCAGGCGATGATCGTGCAACATCTATTAAGTCAACAGGTGACGGAGGATACATAATAGCCGGTACTTCCAATTCAGCAATTTCAGGAGATAAAACAGAACCGAACCACGATTTTTTGAGCCCATACCATACCGATATGTGGATCATAAAACTGGATGCAACCGGTAATATCATCTGGCAAAATACAATAGGAGGAAATGAAAATGAAAACTCGCCATATATTGAACAAACTACAACAGGAGGATATATTTTAAGTTGTAATTCCTACTCACCAATTTCAGGAGATAAAATGGAAGGGGTGATCGGCGGAACAGGCAATTCAGATTACTGGATCTTAAAATTGAACAGTGCAGGAAATATTGTCTGGCAAAATACTATTGGCGGAAACGATGATGATTATATACGTACTGTTCACCAAACGGATGGGGGGTATATCTGTGCCGGTTATTCCAGCTCGGGAATTTCGGGGGATAAAACAGAAGGAATTATCGCATCTACTGATTATTGGATAATTAAATTAAATAATTCAGGTAATATTATATGGCAAAATACTATTGGATCACTTGCGTTTGATTATGCTGTAGATATAATTCTTGAACCCGATGGCACTTTTACACTTGGTGGATATACTGCCGGTTATTATACCCCTAAATTCCAGATCACAAGGTTGAATTCTGGTGGTTCAGTGATATGGGATAATGCATTTCCCTCAGGGTATGAATCATGGCTGAGATCAATAAGCAAAACAATGGATGGCGGTTATATTTTCGGTGGCACAACAAATGGTGATGGTCCACCATGTAATGCTTATGGATGGGAATGCTGGAATTTATGGGTAATTAAAACTGATGCTACGGGAAATGTTGAATGGGATACCGGAATGGGTTCCGGTGATGACGACGGACCTGCTTTTGTTCGTCAAACTTCTGATGGCGGATATTTAATTAGTGGTAATGTTGGTATTGATGAAGAAGGAGATATTTCTGATAAATCAAGTTTATATGCAGGTGCCTGGCTGGTGAAATTAAATGATTCCGTTTGCGTTCCTGCAACCGAAATATGTAATGCACTTGATGATAATTGCAATGGTATTATTGATGAAGGAATTGTTGATGAAATAATTGTTTCTGCCGACGGGCCTACAGCATTTTGTTCCGGAGGTTCGGTAATATTATCAGCAGATTATTATACCGGCACCACTTTACAATGGAAGAAAAACGGGGAAGATATTCCGGGTGCAACATCTGCAACTTATACAGCAACAGCAAAAGGCACTTATACCTGTGAGACAACCAGCGACTGTACTTTCGCAATTTCTGAATGGATCGTAGTTGACGTGTTTAAAAAACCCAATGCAAATGTAACTCCCGGAGGGGCAACAACATTCTGCGCCGGTGGCAGCGTAACACTAACAGAAACACCTACCGGTGGATGCACTTATCAATGGTATAAAAACGGATTGCCAATTACAGGTGCTACAAGCACAACCTATGTTGCAACAACGGCAGGAAGTTATAAATGCCTTGTTACAAAAACTGTTTCCGGTTGTTCAAAACAATCGAATTCAATTGTTGTTTCCGTGCCATGCAAAGAAGGAGATCCGAAAGAATTAAATAATCCATTATCAATCTATCCAAAT
>JBIOHA010000252.1:0-4199 GCA_044448625.1 Chitinophagales bacterium
GAATTATTTCGAACAATGCATTATTTTTTTCACTCACCACTCACCACTCACCACTCACCACTCACCACTCACCACTCACCAAATAAGTAATCAGTAATGAGTAATGAGTTTGAATCTCACTGATCAAAATTTCTCATTCCTTATTCCTCATTCCTCACTGCCCTCTGCTACTGCCCACTACCCACTGAAACACTATCCCCCCGCAAATCCGCATCATAATTTTTAAAATCATTTACGATAGCTGAATCTTCTGGATGTTCATATGCGTTAACCGCCTTTTCAATATAAACCGGATCTTTTTTATGGGTGCCAAACATGTTATAGATTCCATAATTACCTGCCAGCAAAAAAGCTGTTGCAATAAATATTGCTAAAAGCGACCGGACAAACAAAGGTTGAATTAAATATTTAAATGTTTCCCTGTCTTCTGTTTTTAATCTAATATAATATAACAGCATAAATAACATCAATCCAATTCCAGAAGAAACTGATATCATCAATAATTCTTTATCCATTTGCATTAATAAAGTTCTTGTCATGATGGCAAGCACTGAAAATGAAACAGACCATAAACCGAACAAATACATTAACCGCATTATTCTGCCAATCCTGTTCTTGTCGAGGAAAACTAAAACTCCTGAAGCGAGGTAATAAAATGATAATGTTCCAAAAAAGATCATACTGATGCGTTCACCAAATTTTGGAAACGCCGGTTTTGTCAACAAAAAGATTATTGTAAGCCCAAGGATAATAAATTCGAAATATTTAGAAAAGAATTTTTTCATAATGATCATTCCTTCATTTTGCTATCTACAATTATAGTAACGGGTCCGTCGTTATTTAATACTACCTGCATATCAGCACCGAACTGCCCGGTTTTTACAGGTTTAGCCGATAAAACTTCCAGTGTTTCAATAAATGAATTGTATGAAGGTATTGCAATATCCGGTTTTGCACTGCGGATAAAAGAAGGGCGATTACCTTTTTTTGTGGAGGCAAATAATGTGAACTGACTTACTACCAGTAATTCACCACCTATATCAGACACACTTAAATTCATTAGGCCATTATCATCTGCAAATATTCTCAACTGCAATATCTTTTGTGCAAGCCATTCAATATCCGTTTGTGTATCCGCATCTTCAATTCCCAATAATATCAGTAATCCTTTCCCTACAGAAGAATAAACATCTTCATTTATCACGACCTGTGCATTTTTTACTCGTTGAATTACCGCTCTCATATTATTAATATTTTTTATTCGCCTTCAGTTCTGAATAAAAATTCAGATAGCTGTTATATCGTGTTGGGGCGATCTCACCATTTTCCAATGCTTTTAAAATGGCGCAATCTTTTTCATTCAGGTGTAAACAATTATTGAATTTACAGTTGTTCATCCTGCTTCTTATTTCGGGAAAATAATGTCCGAGTTCTTCTGGTTCGATATCTAGTAATCCGAATTCCTTTATTCCGGGAGTATCAATAATACTTCCTCCAAAACTCAGTGGATACATTCTTGCAAATGTTGTGGTATGCAATCCCTTTTCAGAATATTTAGAAACTTCTCCCACCTTCAAATTAAGGCCGGGTTCAATCAGGTTTACCAATGATGATTTTCCCACACCCGAATGCCCGATCAATAACGAAGTTTTATCTTTCATTAAACCTAAAAGCCGTTCAACATTTTCATTGAGAATTACAGAAGTGGAAAATGATATATATTCGTTCTCATTGTAGGTAAACAACAATTGTTGAAACAGGTCCTCTTCTTTTTTTGATTTAACAAGATCGTGTTTATTGAAAATCACAATTGAAGGAATATCATACAAATATGCTGTGAGTAAAATCCGGTCAATAAAACCGTACGAAGTTTTGGGTTGGGCAAGTGATGCAATAATGATGCACTGATCGATATTACTTGCTATGATATGTTTATGTTCTTTTTTATTCGGCGCAGTGCGTACAATATAATTTCTTCTTGGAAGTATCGAGGTAATTATGCTCTCTTTATTTTCGGAATCAAATTCAACAACATCACCCACTGCAATCGGGTTTGTTTGTTTCTTTTCATCGAGACGAAATTTACCTTTGATCCTGCAAACTACAATTTCCCCATTCGATGATAATACCTCATAAAAACTTCCTGTGCTTTGGATTACTGTTCCCTGCATTAAATAAATAAGAATTGATTGGAAGGAAATTTCATCTTGGCGTTTCTACTGATGCCGAATGAATAGCAAATGAGATCTCCCTAATAAGCGAAGTATCTTTTTCGATCGCATTTCCAACTACAACGATATCGGCCCCGGCATTACAATTTTCATATGCTTTTTCCGGTGATTTAATTCCGCCACCAACTATCATTGGAATTGAAGTATTCTTATGCACAGCAGCAATAACATCAGAAGGGATGGCTCTTTTTGCCCCGCTGCCAGCATCCATATATATCAATTTTAAACCAAGTAATTCGCCTGCCATTGCAGTGCACGCAGCAATTTCCGGTTTATCTGATGGAATTGGGGTTGTGTTTGAAATGTAGCTTACAGTTGTTGGAGCACCGCCGTCAATTAGGATATATCCCGTTGAAATGCTCTCGATGCCCGACTTTATTACATACGGAGCTGCGAGCACCTGGTTGCCGATCAAAAATTCGGGGTTGCGACCGCTTATAAGTGAAAGAAATAATAATGCGTCTGCATTTGGGTTAACCTGTTGAATGCTTCCTGGAAATATCACTACGGGAATATCTGAATGCTGCTTTAGAAATTTGATCGTTGCTTCAAGAGAATCGCCAACAACAAGACTACCACCTACAAAAAAATAATCGACATTGCTATCATTGCCCATTTCTGCCAATTGGCCAAGCGCTTTTGCATCTACCTCGTCAGGATCAATAAGGACGGCAAACTTTTTCAGTCCCTTTTCATGGTCAGCTGCTATTTTCTGGTAAATATTATTACGCATTCTTTGGGCCTGCCCGCAGGTTATATCAGCAGGCTTAGGGCAAAAATAGGTTTTTTTCTGATGTATCGGAAACGGTTAAATTGAAGTGTTCACGTGTTTATGTATTCATGTGATTAAGTGCCTGCCTGCTGGCAAAGGCAAATTATTTCATTGGCACTTCCATTAGTAGGATCTCAGCATTTTCAAATTCAGATATGATGTTCAACTCGTTGGTATCCCAAACTCCATATCCATCTCTTTCATTTAACTGCACTCCATTGATATTGAAATCGCCTTTTAGGATAAAAGCATAAACACCATTGCCATTTTTTTTGAGCGTATAGGTTGTTTCAACACCCTTATCAAAATTGCCCAGATGAAACCAGGCATCCTGTTGGATCCAAATTCCACTTTCTCCGGGCTGGGGAGAAATTATCTGTTGCAATTTGTTTTTTCTGTCTTCCACATTCAATGTTATCTGATCATATCTCGGTTGAATATTTCGTTTATTGGGAAATATCCATATCTGTAAAAATTTTACCGGTTTATCACTATTCTTATTGTATTCGCTATGTGTTATACCTGTGCCGGCGCTCATCACCTGAATATCACCTTGTTTTATCACTGCTTTATTGCCCATGCTGTCCTCATGTTGCAGATCTCCTTCCAAAGGAATTGAAATGATCTCCATATTGTCGTGAGGATGCTGCCCGAAACCTCTTCCTGCCTCAACGGTATCATCATTTAAAACCCGGAGCATTCCAAAATGAATTCTTTCGGGATCATAATAGCCAGCAAAACTAAAAGTATGATAACTGTTTAACCAACCATGGCTTGCATGGCCACGCGTTGCTGCTTTGTGTATAATTGAATTATTCATATTTGATGTTCAACATCGTAAAGATAGATTGGTTCTTTTTCTTGTTTTTTCATCACTTGTCAATTCTTTTTATTCGTCTGCTAAATTTTTTTTGAAAAATACAAATTCCCATTCAATAACGTTAATTACAACCTATTCAGGGGTTTCTTATTTCATTTAGCAGTGGTTTGGAGAAAAGCGTGTGCTTTTTCAAATTCACATTCAGGTTGATCCATTTTTCTGCTATAAAAAACCCCGATAAATTCATAATCCAAATTATTTTCCGAAATTTTTTCCCCAATTTTTATGTTTATTTCAACATTAGTTGTCACCCCTCCAAAACCCACACATTAATATAAAATATATGTGTACGAGGGTGATGCAGAGTATATCATAC